>JAPORV010000256.1 GCA_026710055.1 Aestuariivita sp. | reverse complement strand
CACCATAAGGCCTGTCAGGCATAGCAGAGAACTTCGGTATCATCGCGGGAGGTGGGGTCGAAGGTGAGCTGACGGGTGGCGGTATTGCCAAGAAGGGGTTGTATTGCGAAGGATGTGCGCATAATGTGACCTTTCTTTTGTGAGATTCTGGCGAAGATTTGCCGATTTGGGGCAATTTCTCAATATCTTACAAGATTTCCATTAAATTAGCCAATCTTCGCTAAATTAAAGAAAAGGCATCCACATACTTCGGTTCAATCAACACGTTGAAAAATATACTTTTGTGCATGGTAAACTCTTGAAATTTGAGAAAAATAGAGGTTTTAACAGACACTAGTTATCGTTTAGTACCGGAATTTATCGACATCATTATAGAAAAGACGACTTCATTAACACTGAAAGCAAGGCAAGGGTCGGTTCACATTGATATACTAATCAGTGTTGTAACAACCCTGGTAAATTCGTTCGGTTGTCATCAACAAGAATCAGCGACAATTAGCATACCTGCTGAGATCCATATTGAGTGTACCGAGAGGTAGTTTTCCCAATCAAGGGTTTCGCTGAGAATCGTGCAAAAATACACTGATATGGATTGCTCGGGTAATTTTTGTTGCACTTATGTCATAGTGCATCCACATATTGTCTTTTGACAGATTCGGGATGCAGACAATTTTTCGACGGTGGATCAATCTGATATCCGCGGGTTGGGTGTCGCCTGACTTCACTTTCGTCACGAAGCTACCTCTCTCTAAGAACGCGGGTCACAGGCCTTGGACTGTGCCGCGTAAATTGATTGAGAGTTCTTCCCGTCTGTCTGCACCCTGAGTCTGTAATGAAACGATGGTTTTTTGTTTCAGGCCAAGGCCCGGCTGCCGTGCAAGCGTGGCTCAGATCTCGATAGCGGCCGCACAGGCGTTTTTGCGCCTGTCATGCAAGGGCCTGCACCCGTTCCGGGACCGCTTGGAACTTCGCATTGAGATGCCGGGTCTTGCAGGCCGGGAAGCGGTAATTCGAGGCGGCTTCCACCAGGATGCGCCGGACGTGGCCGTTGCTGGTGCGCCGCCGCGCTCCAGAGGAGTGTTAGCTTGGAACCAGTCCGAGGAAACACATCAGCTGCCGGTGATTGTCGAAGCGGGTGATGTCACCCAGTTCGGTGACGCGCCGGGCCGCCTCACGGCAGGCCTCGACATATCTCGGTAAAATCTGATGACACTTAACCAGATTCTTGGTCAAGTGTCGTTAGATGCAACATAGTTTCCTAAGATTGACTTAGAGCTTTCTCTGTGTCGGGTATAATTTTTCCATATCTTTTGAAAGCCCGTAGTCGACGAAAGAGGTTGATCACTTTTGAGAGTATTGGTTTCAAATTCCAAGCGACAATGAGTATAGTGGTCGCCGGTTTCTTGAAACAACCCATTTCGGGTCACATTGTGTGTGTCTGTTTAACATTAACAAACATATTTGCCGCCCCGCTTAAAAAAAGAAACGGGGCGGCATTTTGGTCAAGTCACCCAATGATATTTCCATCTGTACAGCGAATAGCAATGATTGCCGAACGCGGAACTGAAGTTCCCCCACCGGGAAAATGTGATTCTCCCCGCTCTCCCGGGTGTTGAATGCCGACAAACATCGTACGGCGATCAGGAGCCCAAGCCATACCGGTGATCTCACACTCTTTTGGACCAACCAAGAAACGCCGGATCTCACCCGTTAAGGTATCACCGGCCAACATCTGATTATTGCCATGTCCCGCAAAATCACCGTCGTTTGAATAGTTCCCATCCGTTTGGATCCAAAGCAGTCCATGCGTGTCAAACATCATTCCATCAGGAGAATTGAACATGTTGTCGGGATTGATGTTCTCCGAACCTGCATTTGCGTCCGTATGAACATCCGGGTTTCCAGCCATTGCATAAAGGTCCCACGAAAATTGATTGGAAGCGTGATCACTTCCATCTGGCCGCCAACGTAGGATTTGCCCATAGACATTTGCTTCGCGTGGATTTGGCCCGCTTACAGGTGTTGGATCACCACCGGCGTTCGGCTTGATGCCACGATTTTTATTGTTTGTAAGTGCCACGTAACTCTCGACTTTATTTGGATTGGATGCCACCCATTCAGGACGGTCCATTGTCGTTGCACCAACTTTGGAACCCGCCATACGCGTGTTCACGGCGATTTCAGCAGCTGTCATTCCAGTGGAATCCGGAGTTAAGGCAACCCATGTCCCTCGCATATCATCCGTGAATTTTGCAACGTAGAGCGTGCCGTTATCAAGTAAATCCGAATTATCGGCACCAACGCTATATCGACCGTCTGATACAAACCGATATAAGAATTCACCACGTTCATCGTCACCTAAATACACAACGACGCGACCATCGGAAGCTAAGACTACGTCAGCGTTCTCATGCTTGAATCGTCCTAGAGCCGTTCTTTTTTTCGGCATTGATCCCGGATTGAACGGATCAATTTCAACAACATAACCAGCCCGATTCGACTCATTTGCTTCCTTTGAAATATCAAACCGATCATCAATTTTTGCCCAACCGTAACCCCAGTCCTCAAGATTGATTCCATATCTTTTCATCGAATCAGAGCGGTTGTAATTCTCGTTAGACGAAGAAAAATAACCATTGAAATTTTCTTCGCAGGTCAAATATGTGCCCCAAGGCGTTTCACCATTACCACAGTTGTTCCATGTACCCTGTGAGAATTTTCCTTGAGTATCTGAACTTGTTTTCACGAGATCGGCACCTGCGGCGGGTCCAGAGAGTTCCATGTCTGTTGTGGGTGTTATCCGTCGATTTAGGGGACTATCCTTCACAACGCTCCACCCATCTGCTGTGGGAGTAATCTCAAATATCGAAATACCGTGAGCCATCATCCCTTTTTCAATATCATCGTTTGTTTTTGCCTTCCCATCTTTCCGATTCCCCCAGATGATACTTCTATTGGTGTACTCATTATTGACCGCAAGAACTGTGCGACCCGATCTGTGAAAGATCGCCATACCGTCATTATTGTCACCAAATGCACGCTTTTGACTATCCGCTGTACCACGGCTATTGTGATCAAATTCTGAAGCATCTGACCACAAAGGATCACCCCAGCTAATCAGTATTTTCCACTCAAATCCTTCCGGTAAGGTTACTGTGTCATACGTATTTGAAGGAATTTGTAAAAAACCGAATCGATCAGTTTTTGCACTTACCGCATCAGGGAACGCGGCACTGCCTAGAACAAATCCACTTGCGCCAATACTGACCACGCCTCCGATAAATCCACGCCGACTGATGGCAGATTCGATAACTTGATCAAAGTCTGTAACGTCCGGTCGTGGTGAGTGATGTTCGTCATATTCGTCAAAATTGAGATTTTTGAGTATCATTTTTGTTCCTCCTAGTAGGAATTTACATCAATAGTTGCCAGAGCAACGCTGTACTAGTAAGGGGATTGTGTAACAAATATATGACGAAATTTAGACATTTTTGTAACTTTTGTTTCGCCGATTCATGTGAATTATGGATGAATAAGCAAGCATTTGCTGACGTATAAACAGGAAGCCCGGTCTTCGGGCGCACCAAAATGGCAAATTCTAAACCATAGAGGTCGCGCTGTACCGCTAATAAGGGTTTCGTTGGGAATCGTGCGAAAATACACTCTAAGGATACTGTAAATCGATATGGTGCTGTGAGTTGCAAGGTACGTTTTATTTGGTGCTTGCCCATACTTTTGTGGATTAAGTCGTTAATTACGCAAAACCGATTTTTTACTTAATTCCAATTAACTATGGTCTTTGATAGGGCGATTCTGGACAGTAGTTCGTGCTGTCGGTGCGCCAGTTCAGGGCGGTAGTGGCGTAGGATTCAGTCTCCCCGGCGTCGATTCCTTGCTGAACGATCGTGCTCT
>JAPORV010000440.1 GCA_026710055.1 Aestuariivita sp. | reverse complement strand
CAAAAAAATGCCCGAAAGCGGGAAAAATTCGCTTAAATGTAGAGTTTTGCAAGTGCCTCATTGGTTTAATATTATCAAGAACAGGGGATTACGTCATGACTGTAAATGTTCTTGGAGCGGCTTCCTTTTTGGTAGAACGATCCAGTCACACACTTTCCAATCTTGAACTTCAAAAAATTATCTACATCGCCCACATGTTTTATCTTGGACGACATGATGGCGAGCCTTTAGTGCATGGCCAATTTCAGGCTTGGCATTACGGACCGGTTCACCCTGATCTATACCATCAAGTCAAATTATACGGCGCTCACCCTGTAAAAATGGTGTACCGTGCACCGAACATTAACAGCTCTAGCAACGAAGCCGGATTATTGGAAAAAGCCTATAAAGCACTTGGAAATGCTGGTTCTGGCGTACTGGTAAACATTACTCACAAACTTAAGGGTGCATGGGACAAAAACTATATTCCCGGAGTGCGCGGAGTTCCCATTCCAAACGAAGACATTTGGCAAGAGTATCAAGATTTTGGCTACAAATAATGTTTCATCAGAACCAAAAAAATCTGATGACGATGATATTCAAGATTTATCGATATCACCTAACGTCACAAGTCAAGATCAATCAATACAAGAATTAGAGAAAGAACTGACCGCAGAAAAAGATGCAAGACGAGAAGAGCGCTTTTTCTGTATTGTAATATGCATAATCTTTTTTGACGTCGTGTGTTTTACAGTGATGCCTAATTTTGGTGGGCCATTCGCTATTTTGGTTTTAGAATTATTGATTTTAATTCCATTGGCCCGACGAATGGGGATGGAAGAAATTGCAGAAATCCTCAACAGTGTAATCACGCGACTTGCAGGTAAAGGTAAAGATTGACCGTCCTCAACTTTACAGGAGTGTTTACAACGATCCCTTATCTTCCCCAAACATGGTAAACGGACCACACACGATTGTATCTGTCATTCCCCGGATTACCACCAGGCGAACTTATACATCCCCGGTTTTTGGCTTCTTCCGATTCACGTATTTGAGCATCACCAAATGTAAGCTTTCTCGCTAAAATTTTGCTGTGAGTGTGCCCTTCTTTTTCCTTCCAGTATTTAATCCGATTGTCAGGGTCCGTGGATATACCAATTCTACAGGCCATTTCTTTATCCTTTTGCTTGATTAATTTTAACGTCGGAACCGTTCAAATTTGAATGTAACAATCGAACAGACCGATTCAATAAAAACACCCGATGAACCCCATGAACCCGATAAAGACCAAGAAGCAATCCTAAATATCAAGCCTGTTTGGTAGCAAAAAATTTGCAAAGAAAAAAGAAATGCTAATTAATCGAGCAGAGTTTGAAAAACATTGCCTTAAAAAAAGTTGTGATTTGATTTCTTCATAATTTCTACAAGCAATAAAGCCGAATCAAATGAGGATGCTTTTGCCAAAACATCAAATCCTTTTGCTTCCGGCATATCAGAAACCGTAAAAATAAAATAACCATCAAATCCTAAATGCTCAGCGTTGCACTCTTTAATGGTGTCGTTATCAAGAGTTGCAATGTGCAGAAAATTTTTTTTCCCTAATTCTATTGAAGCAAGGATTCCATTTTCCATGACGAAATCTCCTAATACCAAACCTCGCTTGTCAGTTAATAGTTTGGCGAATTATCTGGTTTCATCTGATACGACGCGCATCAATATTCTTCGACAAGCAAAATTTCCACTCATGCCAAATCCGCTTGGCATACGCTATCAAGACGCACGTAAAGCCATATGTACGTATCTTACCGATCCCACTCGAAACATATCTCACATAACAAAAATTGAAAACAAGCTCACGCAAAGAGCCGTCAACCCACACGTAACATGTTTTCGGCAAAATGATGCGAAATTGTCAATAGATGTATTGCGTGCGATTTTGGAAATGCAAAATCAGATATCACCCTACATTTTTATCTTAGTGTCCGTTAAAAAACCCTAAATTCGCTGGTAAAATATTGAAAACATGTACTTTTCTGATGCGTTTGTTCTGACGAAGATTTTCGATATTTGGTACAATTTCTTAATATCTTACATGATTTCTATTGAATCAGCCAATCTTCGCTAGATTGAAGAAAAGGCATCCACATATTTCGGTAAAGTCAACACGTTAAAAAATATACTTTTATGTATGGTAAACTCTTGAAATTTGAGAAAAATAGGGTTTTTTAACAGACATTATCTTAGCACCAAGCACACAAAAAAAATTGCACATCGCGGGCGTTGAAATTTCTGTTAAAGCGGATCTTATTATAACAGGAACTGGTCGCCGTAATAGACGAATTGGAGCAGCAATACTTCGAATGACAAAGGACGACGCCACCACGAACGCCGCCGTTGCAAAACGAAAAGAAATGGGCATTCATGTCGCAACGTTAATTTTGCCCCACGTTCAAAATAATTTGTTACAGCATAACCAGCATTTTGACCCCAAATTATGTCTATCAATTGATGTTCAACATAAAGAGGTTTTCGTTGCCCCTAGCAATAGAAACTCACGACGCATTAGAGACCTTGAATCAGCATGTCAGTTGATTTCAACTGTTTGGCCAACAATAACAAATACATAATTTGGTTTTTGAGAATAACGTAAATACACCGACGGATCGTTTGACAAAGGATTACACATGAGCCCTCAAACATAAAGCTCAGACGGTTTCAACATAGTTGGAACCGTGAAAAAACGATTAATCAACACCTATCTCACAAACCGCGAAGTCTCGGTGTCAGTACTCAATTATGTGGAAATCGATTGACTCAATGGAGTATTTAATGCATTGAGTTTTATTAAGTCTCCGGGCCGTTCACGCCGTTTTTGTTTAGCGACAGGACGGCAGATCAGCCCCAACCGAAACCGGGCTTTTCAGCCCGAAGACAGGGAACTCATATGACATCTGATGATAAAATGTCAAGCGTCATCGTACGGCATGGTCGTCTAACTGCATCAAGCGGTTTTCCAACAGCGACATTTTCGGCTGATGCGCCAAACATCATAAAAGCCCCAATGAAAATTCCAAATGAACGGAAACCGCTTGAAGACCAGATTGACGTTGTTCAAACACTGATCAACAATAATCCGAAAGCGCATTTTGTCCGGTTAAACGGCAAGAAGGCCTTCGAAAAGGAATGGCAAAAGACATCCGCACCGATCGAGACCGTCCTGCAAGACACACGCGACGGCAAAAAGGTTGGCGTCTTTCCCAGTACGCTTGGGCTTTTCTGTGTCGATATTGATGACGGCGATTACAAGTCCGTTATTGAGGCCATCGGTGCTCCTCTCACGATCATCAAAACCGGACGGGGTGCCCATCTATATTACCGGCCGGCCGCGGATCTGGACATCACGGTCAAACCCTATGTGTTAAGAGACGATAAAAATAGGATCCTGGCACGCGGGGAAGTGCGGCACCACGCCGTTTGCGCCATGTGGGAGCCGTGGAAACTCGCCATGATCCCACGGGCGGACAACACGACCGATCCGATTGATCCAACCCCGCTCTTCGCCATACCGCATAATGTCGTGCCGATCACGCCGGCCCGCACGTTCCCGACCGATCAAACCGCACCGTCCATTCCCGATCTATGGCAGATGATTCGCTATTGCCCATCGCTGGATGATTATGACTCGTGGTATAAGGCAGGGATGAGCCTATACGCCGCAACCGGCGGACTGCCCATTGGCCATTTTTTTACTAGACAAGTAGCTTTTTCTGCACACTCAAGTCACCCTGACGAATCGACCGCTCCAGCGTTTGAGCCCCCATACTCAACCGAAAATACCCGTTCCACACCACTTGATGACCAGGTGGGGCTTCATTCTTGCGGTTAAGATACCCTCCCAGTCGTGCAATCAACAACACGGCCTCACCCAAAGAGACATCAGCAATCTCAGGCAGAGTATCCGGCGTCTTCTG
>JAPORV010000156.1 GCA_026710055.1 Aestuariivita sp. | reverse complement strand
GAAGGATGTGCGCATAATGTGACCTTTCTTTCGAGAGATTCTGGCGAAGATTTGCTGATTTGGAGCAAATCTTGGTTAATATTGATGATATTGTATCAAATACCTGCAATCTTCGCCAGAGAAAAATGACAAAAGAGTCAACTTTTTCAGCGTTTTAATATCGAATTTAGGGTTTTTTTACAGACACTAATTTAGTAAACAACACCCTGATCCAACGCGACGGCGAAGTCTAAAATTTTCTTACAAACGAAGAGAAGGATATTGAAGCCGAAATCAAGTCGCTAGATATCGACTCATCAGAACTCTCCAAGGAACTTGAAACGCTTGTGTTTGACACAATTCTCCGGCACCGAAAAATTGAACATATAGCAACAGGTTATGAATAGTCATTTAGTCGCAAAATTGATGATTCATTGCTTGGTAAAGAACACGAACTGAGCGTCAATCTGATCTCTCCTTACAGCGACATCAACAGTTTTAAAGCCATTAAAATGCGCGGCTTTAGTCGTGATGAACTTACTATAGCAATGCAGCAAGATTTTGATTTTGTACGTGACCTAAAGCACTGGAAGCAGACTGACAAATTCATCCGACAATCAAGAGCCGAATCTTTTTCAACTGGACGTGACCGCATAATTGCCGAAAAGAATGAGCAAAACGGATCCAGAGCCAAAAACCTTGAAGTACGATTATGCAAACTAATAGGTCAAGCTACTCTATACGTACACGGTGAAGAACTTAAAATTGGCGGAGAGGATGCTCAGGAGCATATCCAAAAGGCGTTTCAGACACTCATTGAAAAAGTCTATGTCAATCTGCCGATACTAAGAAATGTTACATTTTCAGAAGCAGATTTGAATAGAGTAACGAACTTAGACAGTGGCTTATTTCGCACAACCGGTACCGGCCTTGCCGAGGCCGAACAGGATATACTCGATTTTATTCAAACTCAGGCTAACAATGGAATAAGAGTTTCCGTTAAATTTCTTCTCGAGCACCGGACAAAAAAGCCGTACGGTTGCCCGGATATCGCTATTCTTTGTATTGTTGCAAGCCTTTCTGGAAAGGGCAAGATTGAAGCCCGCTCTGATAGCTTGGTCATAGAAGGCGATTCGCTCGTAACGGCCCTCAAAAATAGTCGTACGCTTTCTAGTATGTTATTATCACGTCAGGCAGAATTTACGTCTGCGCAAATCCGAAAGGCAAAAGATCTATATCGGGACCTCTTTGGAGTTCCAACCGATGCATCTGATGCTAATGCTCTCGGGGTGGAATGGTCAGAGGCCTTGAACAAACTCAATATCGATATCAATAACTTAATTGATCGGGAACAGGGATATCCGTTCGTAAAGACATTATTGCCGTTACGTAACCAACTCAAAGGAATGGCAGACAAACTTCACTCTTGGTTCATTACTGAACTCGTAAAACAAGAAAACGAATTGCTTGACGCCAAGGAAAATATTCTTGACAAAATTCGAAATTTCATGGGTGGATCGCAGCGAAAAATCTATGACGAAGTTCACGACTTTCTTACACTACAGGAAACAAACATATCCTATGTCGACATTATGTCTGGAAATAAATTACGCAATAATTTGGCCGACCCTGAATGCTACAAGAGCTCATCAATACAAAACCTGAAAGAAGATTTCCATAATCTGAAGGAAAAGGTAGATCTTAAAATTTTGGATGCGCGCAAAGCCATCGAAGCTTCTGTTGATGAGTGCACAAAAAAAATCAGTCTACTACCTGAATTCCAGTCTCTGGATCAAGATCGCCAAAAGCAAATTATTCAAAATATCAATGATCACAAGACCGAAATCAAAACAGTAACGCTAATTGCAGTTCTTCAAGATCGTACGGCGAATATACATTCTGAGTTATTACCAAAAGCTCTTTCAAATATAGAGTTACTATCCAAACAGGTTGCACAACCAAAATTTGATAAATTTGGTTGCGTTGATAAAACAATGGATGCAAAAACCCAACAAAGTTATATAAACGCCAAAGAGATTCAGGTATCCTTTTTTAAACTTTATCTCTCTGAGGAAGTAGATGTGGACACTTATCTCAATGAATTAAGGAAGTCTCTATTAGCCGAGATTCGGGATGGGAAGAAAGTGGTCATTTAAATAGACACCAATGCTAAAAAGTTTCGTACTACCCTCTTGCAATTTTCTGATTGACTAGTATTCGGAAATTATTGAATTGATGGTTTTTAATTTGTGAAGAGAGTAAATTTTTCAGCCATCTAGCTTTGTGAAGGGAAAATGTACATCAAAAATGAAAGTGATGTTTCCATCAATTCAATTCAGTTGGTACACTAGGTTCGCTCCGAGTTCATGCTTATTCTGAACACTGTACTGTCAAGTTTGAGCACAAAGCTCAACTCGCAGAAATGGTTAGCAACAAATGATTGAACATGTAAGTATCCAAAACTTCACAGTTTTTGAGAAACTTAACTTAACTCTTTCACCTAAAGTGAATGTCATCATGGGTACTAACGGTACAGGGAAAACTCACCTTCTTAAGGCAATTTATGGTCTAGGAATTGTCGCGCTTGGAGAGTTTCCAAGTCGTTCCAATAACGGGTTTGCCTCTACCCTTTCTGGTAAGTTCTTACGGCTCTTCTCAACAGAAGATGAAAAACTGGGGAAGCTTCATACCATAGGGGCCAAAAAACACGCACGACTGTGTTTGCAAAATAGTAACAATTCAACCGTAGAAGTAACATTTGGGAATCGTTCCAAATTCTTGAATATTCATTCCCAAACAAACACGACAAGGAATACTCCAAAACCTGTCTATATTCCGACAAAAGAAGTGCTTTCGCTCGTTCGTAGTATTCATAACAAGAAGCATGATCACGCAACCGTCGAGACGATTTTCGATGACGGCGATATCGACCTTGCCGAACTACTCATTTACTCTAGCGTTGATAAAGAAAATAATTCTGGTCTGATTGATAATCCTCGGCTCTCAAACATCATTCGCGAGTTGGTTAAACATATCGGCGGTCGTTATTGCTGGAAGAGTAATCATGGCTTCAATTTTGAGCCTGGTAGCTATCAAGAAGTTAATAAAACCAAAACGAACGCTTCACGATCAAATGCACATTTAGCAAAAGCATATAAAGACTCAACCATTACCCGCTTTGTCTCAAATAAAGAACAAGTTTTGTCGAGCGACATGACAGCCGAAGGCTATCGCAAAATCGGAGCGCTTCACCGACTACTTTGTAATGGCTCAATCAACCCAGGAAAAACTGGAATTCTTCTATGGGACGAGCCAGAAGCGAATCTAAACCCAAAAATGATGAAAACACTGGTTCAAGTTCTTTTAGAACTTTCACGCAATGGGCAGCAGATCATTGTTGCCACACACGATTACGTTTTTTTGAAGTGGCTTGATCTGCTTATGGACGATTCGAAGGACGATCATGTCCGCTTTCATGCCATCTACAAAGATACAAAAATGGCAATACCGATAATGACTGTCGAAAGTGCCGATAGCTATTCTCTCATTTCAAAGACAGCGATTTCGGACTCTTTTGCTGAACTATTCGATCAAGATGTTTCACGCGCATTCGGGAGAGCTGCGACTTGAAAGAATATAAATCTGAACCAGACGCCGAACTCAAATTCTCTTTTCCTGAAGACCTTGTTTGGGATGAACTCGACCGACAGGGCGTAAAGCCTCCAGTTCTCATGTTTTTTCCAGAAAATTGGGCAATCCGGCCAAATTGCGCAACTCCATATGATGCGACATCAGGTTGGCCAACCTGTCATCGTCAACATCCAGCCCTTGTTTCATGACGGCCACTACCAGAATTTGCCAGAACGTCATGCCAGGGCGACCATTCTCGCGATCAACCTGCTGGCTGTGATACGCTTCAATCAGACCGAGAACCGTGTCACGGGCGTCACGATGACACCATAAGGCCTGTCAGGCATAGCAGAGAAC
>JAPORV010000103.1 GCA_026710055.1 Aestuariivita sp. | reverse complement strand
CAAAAGCAAATAGCAGCGGCGAAAAAGGCCGGATAGGGAAAAATGTAGATTGATCTGACGAATTTTCGCGAAATCGGGCGAATCTTGCGTGATGAACAAAATTCGACAAATAATGATCGTTTCATATCAATGGTTTACAAAATTCACCCCACACCATACGAGAACCACACCCTTGGGTAATCCGAAGTAAATAAACAAGTGGCAACCAATAATCGAAATTCAAGTAAGGAACTGCTATGAAAAATACCGCCCAAGTTGTTATAATCGGTGGAGGGGTGGTTGGCTGTTAAGTACTCTATCACTTAACCAAGTTAGGTTGGACTGATGTTTTACTGGTTGAAAGATCAAATCTGACATCTGGTTCAACTTAGCACGCAGCGGGTGGATTTCACACATTGAATGGTGATACAAATATGGCGGCACTTCAAGGCTATACAATCAAACTTTATAGAGAGCTCGAAGAAATGACGGAAATATCTCGTGGATTGCATCATGTCGGTGGTCTGACACTTGCTGACAATCAAGACCGTTTTGATATGCTCCTGGCCGAACGAGCCAAACATCGGTTTATGGGACTTGAAAACGAAATTATTGACGTTGATGAAATACGTAGAATTGCACCATTGACTAATACAGAGGGAATAATTGGCGCGCTTTATGATCCTCTCGACGGTCACCTTGATCCTTCCAGGCACAACCCATGCGTACGCAAAAGCAGCAAGATTAGCTGGTGCGGACATTGAGACTCAATATATGGTAAAGGAAACTCATCACCGTACTGATGGTTCATGGAATGTAATTACCGATAAAGGGCTCATTCACGCCGAACATATTGTGAATGATGGTGGATTATGGGCACGCGAGGTAGGAAAGATGGCGGGAATTTACTTTCCGCTACACCCTATGAAACATCAACACCTCGTAACTGATGATATTCCTATGATTGTAGAACTCGTGGAGAATAATGAAAAGCATGCACATGTTGTTGACCCATCACGTGAAACTTATCTACGGCAGGAGGGTCATGGTATTTGTATTGGCTTTTACGAACAACCATGTCGTCCGTGGGCAATAGACGGAACACCATGGGAATTTGGCCCTGAGCTCTTGCCGGAAAATTTTGAAAAGATTGAAGACTCGATTAAGTTCGCCTACAAGCGTTATCCAGAGTTAAAAGTCACGGGGATTAAGTCAGTAATTCACGGTCCATTTACCTTTGCTCCAGACGGCAATCCTCTTGTTGACCCCGTTCCAGGAGTACAAAATTATTGGGCAGCTTGTGGCGTAATGGCTGGCTTTTCACAAGGCGGTGGCGTTGGTTTTTCACTTGCACAGTGGATGATTGAAGGAGAGCCGGAACGTAGTGTGATGGCTATAGACGTAGCGCGATTTGGTGATTGGATTACATCACAGTACACGCTCCCGAAAGTCGTTGAGAATTATCAGAAACGCTTTTCAATTACATAGCCAAATGAAGAATTACCAGCTGCTCGACCTTGTAGGACAACACGCATGTATCATACCTTTTCTGAAATAGGGGCCGTTTGGGGACATCAATATGGCCTAGAAGTTGTGAATTACTTTGCACAAAGTGGTGACCCTACTTACGAAGGGCCAACATTTCGGCTTTCTAACGCATTTGATGCGATTGGTCGAGAGGTTGAAGCTGTTAGGAAAAATGTTAGAATAAACGAAATTCATAATTTTGGAAAGTATCTCATATCGGGACCTCAATCCCGTATTTGGCTTGATAAATTACTAGCTGGTCGAATTCCAAAAGTTAGAAGAGTTGCACTTTCTCCGATGTTGTCGGCAAAAGGAAAAGTTATTGGTGACTTCACGATATCGTCCCTTAAAAATGATTTGTTTCAACTTACTGCTTCATACGGCGCTCAGGCAATGCATATGCGATGGTTTGAGACACATTTAAGTAATGGCGTTAATATTGAAAATATTAGTGACAAGAGAAGTGGCTTTCAAATTGCTGGGCCAAATGCTGGATTACTATTAGATGCTTGTACTAGAGACGAGACGAATGATATAGATTTTCTTGATGTTCGTCGTGTAAAAATCGGTCATATCAATTGTATCATCCAACGCATTTCCTATACTGCCGATCTTGGATATGAAATCTATTGCAAATCAACAGATCAGTATGACCTTTGGCAAATTCTTAGTCGCGAAGGAGAAGGAATTGGATTGAAACCGTTTGGAATGCGCGCAATGATGTCACTAAGACTTGATCGGTTTTTTGGATCATGGTTATCCGAGTTTTCTACAGACTATACTGCCGCAGAAACTGGGTTAGATCGTTTTATTTCCTTTAAGAAGAATGTTGACTTTGTCGGACGGGATATAGCATTAGCTGAGCGTACCAATCCATTTACTCGTCGTCTTTGTGCGTTCATTGTTGAAGCCGATAACGCCAACGTTCAAGGTTATGAACCAATCTGGCTGAATAATGTTGTCGTAGGATTTTGTACGTCAGGCGGTTATTCGCACTGGACTAATACCTCTGTAGCACAGGGGTTTCTGCCTAATGATGAAATTAAAGATGGATTATTGGTCGATATTGAAATTCTCGGAAAGTTAAAGCCGGCAAGAGTTACGCAATTTCCTCTTTTTGATGCAGATGGCTCTAGGATGAGACAGTAATTTTTTTTTTGAAATGATTTCCGCATTGATTCTTGCCGCTGGATTCTCACGTCGTATGCGTGGGCGTGACAAGCTATTGGAAGCAGTCAATGGTTATCCTTGTATTAAAGTCTTGGCTGATCGAGCGAATCAAGCCGATTTGAATGTTTATATTGTTATACCAAATCTTAAACATCCTAGAGCGCTTGCAGTACAAGATTATAATTTAATTGTTTCGGAAAATACAAAACTCGGAATGGCCCATTCATTGAAAGCTGGTATTCTCGGGCTTCCAGAAGAAGTAACTGCTGTTATTGTACTGCTGGGCGATATGCCCGAAATCACCACTAATGACCTTTTGTCAATTATACGCACTTATCGCATAAGTAATAAATTTATTGTACAAGCAACCACAAGCGACGGGACACCAGGTCATCCTGTCCTATTTTCCAGAAAGTATTTTGGTGAACTTACAAGACTTTCTGGCGACAGAGGTGCTTGGAAAGTTATCGAAAGACATAAAGATGATCAAGTTTTTGTTCCGTTGCCAGAGCAACATGCAAAAATTGATCTTGATACACCGGAGGATTGGAAACAATGGAAAGCATCTCAAATAAAGAGATTAGACAGATAGGTTAATAGGTTTACTTAAGTGCTTATATAAATGAGTTTAATAAATGAAGACTTCAAATGATTGATATATCCCAAGTAAATTATCTCTTTAAGGTTTTAAGTTTTTCAAATGATGGATATGATTCCAGACTATGAACCCGCCAAAATGGGTAAAGACTGCATATGGTCTGTTCTAGTGGCAATTGTGTTTGCGGTCATTGTGGGAGTTAAAATACTAAGCGATCATCGTAAAAAAATGTCGTATTTGTGCACTGATTTTCGTTCTTACTTTAGTGTCCACACTTCAACCATAGACAAAACTCTAAAATTCCATTGCACAAATACGGTTACCGTCAAGGAAACTTTGCAAAGTTTTCTGGCTGAAAAACCTGGAACGATCCAGTTATTTATACAAATGATACGCTAACCCATCTTTAACATTTTGCAAAAAAGATCTTTTAAAAACAAATATTTAGAAAACTGTATGGCACTACAAACTTCAAACTTATCTCTATATTTCAATAAGTTAACGGAATCGTAGGTCACTACAACGAGTTTTCAAAAATTGCTTTATTATAACTTATTGAAATTAAAGGAAAAAATATTCCGGTAAATCGCAAAAACAATGAAATTTGATGAATTTTTCGAAAATTTTGTTAAAGATGGGCTAAGGCCTATTGACATCTATCGTGCGGCGATGACCCCCGCAACCAGATTAACGCCGGCT
>JAPORV010000123.1 GCA_026710055.1 Aestuariivita sp. | reverse complement strand
GGCTTCTGACCGGACAGGCGGAGTCTGTCTGCTGCGTCATTTTGGCGGAAATGTCGGCCCGTTGAGGCCACTGGCCGTCGGGCAATTGGCGGTTGAATGATCAAATTCCTCAACAAGTTTGATATGATGAAAAATATTCATATTCGTCTTTTGGCAGTCGCTAGAATGGGGGGGGGGGGGGTAACAGACACTATCTAGCCTGATTACGCTCAAGGATACCGAATAGTAAAGCAACCGATCTTATTTATTTTGTATTGAGATGATTTACGAGCTCTGCGAGCGAATTCAAGAATTGAATCCAGAATGTCTTTGGTTCTCGCACATTCTTGCGAGCGATTTGAAAGTTAGTTGATCCACATTAGGTCTCACTAAGAGCAACTTTCATGTCTTTAACTTTATAGATTATTTCTCCATCCACTTCTACTTGCCCGTTAGAAATTCCCATTGTTAATCGCTTTGTCTGAACCGCCTTGGTGAAGTCTACTGAGTAAGTTAACAGCTTTCGATCTGGGCGGACCATACCTGTTAATTTTACTTCGCCAACCCCCAGAGCATAACCGCGTCCTTTCCATCCTCGCCAACCAAGATTAAAACCCGTAAGCTGCCATAGTGCATCCAAGCCTAAACAGCCGGGCATAATTGGATTTCCTGGAAAGTGACAATCAAAAAACCAAAGATTTGGCTCAATATCAAACTCAGCAATAACGTGACCTTTTTGATGTAATCCACCATCTGAAGAAATATCGGTGATTCGATCCATCATAAGCATTGGTGGTTTGGGTAATTGTGCATTACCTGGTCCAAAAAGATCACCTTGGGCACATTTCAATAAGTCGTCTTTATCGAAACTTGAGGGATAATGTCCCATATGGGTGCTCCTGCTTAAATTCTAGCTTCAATCATTTAACACGGCACAAAAGGTCGCCGCAAGAAGTATTGACTTACAAGAAGAAGATAGAGTGATTTCAAGAGTGCTTTATTTTTAATTTACGTAACTATTCAGGTATGAATCAATCTATGTATAATCACTCAGGAAGTCACTGTATCTTTTACCATCGTTATCACATCGTGTCGTCAACCAGGTACTGTTACAAGGTACTCACCGGTGTACTGAGGCTTCGGGTACGGGATATTTGTCGCCAGGTTTGTGGGGAGAACGGCGTTGAAATCTTGCGCGACGTGATCTCGAAAGATCACGTCCACATGTTTGTCTTGGATCCCCCGAAGTTGGCGATGAGCG
This sequence comes from Aestuariivita sp., assembly GCA_026710055.1. Classification (GTDB taxonomy): domain Bacteria; phylum Pseudomonadota; class Alphaproteobacteria; order Rhodobacterales; family Rhodobacteraceae; genus JAPORY01. The sequence continues at coordinate 2,740 of JAPORV010000123.1, read as the reverse complement.
ATCTTGTGCGCAAGATGAAAGGTCGTTCATCATTCAAGATTCAACGGGAGTTTGTGCACATACGAAAGCGCTATTGGGGATGTCGCCTTTGGGGGCGGGAATTTTTTTCAACCACATGTGGCGCAATCACATAGGACGTCGCACGTCAGTACCTGGAAAATCACTCTAATCCTACCGGCGCCAGCCGGTAGTTGTTTAGTAGGCCTACCATGAAAATAAAAAAAGGTCTGAACAACCTGATTTTTTGCCGGCCACATAGAAACGAAATCACTTTTTCAGATTTTACTAGAGGGGTTGCGTTTTTCATGGCACAGGTTAAGGGACATTGAAGAGCGATCAAGCGCTTTTTCGCGTTATCGCGCTCTATTATCGTAAGAAGAGTTTAAGAATCGCCACACGTTCAGTCGTTGAGTATGTGAGGAATTTGCGATTTTGATCATGCGCCCCGTGTTTTGCATGAGGCTACTCACGCACTTGGGTTGACAACCTTTGCAGGGTATCAGTTTCAGTATTTGCTGGGGTTTTCTCATAGGGGCTTGGTATCATCAGATTGGTGTTGAAGATGGCTACGCGCGATGTTTTTCGACGGTCAGCGGGCTACCTTTGAGCGATAACGGACTCGCTTGTTATGCAGATTTATGTATGCAAAGGTAGAGCTTGCTTTTCCCCGTGAGCCGTGCGCTATGTAGTATCTGTTAAAAAACCTCTATTTTCCTCAAATTTCAAGAGTTTACCATGCATAAAAGTATATTTTTCAACGTGTTGACTTAACCGAAATATGTGGACGCCTGTTCTTCAATTTAGCGAAGATTGGCTGATTCAACGGAAATCATGTAAGATATTAAGAAATTGTACCAAATATCGGAAATCTTCGATAGAATAAACGTATCAGAAAAGTACATGTTTTCAACGTTTTACCAGTGAATTTAGGGGTTTTTTAACAGACACTATGTATGTGAGGTGCATAGTGAATTGTCGGTAACGGCATGTGAGGGTGAAGCTACTGAACTCTAAAAAGAAGCTAAAGTCGGATTTCGTGGGAGAAATTAACAATTGCTCAATATTTTTCGGATGATGGTGCCACGCTCGATAATGAATGTTTGATCTAGAAGTTTTTCAAATTCTTGTGCATTTGATTCGGCGATAAGGACGGAAACTCCTTAAGATTTTAGGCTCACAAGAATATCAATGATTCTGCGGGCAAGTACAGGAGCGATACCCTCCGAGGGTTCATCAAGTAATAATAGTTTTTTCCCAACATCAACGTTCCGGCTAATGCAACCAGTTTCTGTTGACCGCCTGAAATACTTGTAGCCGGTAAATCTTTGAATCGCTTGACCTCGGGAATGAGATTGTAGATCCAAGCCAGCCGATCCTGCCAGTCAGGAATTCCTATTGACCAGACAGCTGTCAATATATTATCCTCTACCTTCTGAGTGGGTACAAGCCGCCTGTCCTCTGGCATTTATCCGATTTGCTGATGGGCTCGCTGTTATGCGGGTTTATGGTTAATATACTATGTTCAAAGATAATGTGACCAGAGGTGGGCTTAATTAATGGTACGTAATGCGACATAGTGTTCGTGCCATGATATTGTGCTGATTGGCTTTTCTTGGTTTCTGTCCCTTTCGTTTTCACACCTGTTCTACGTAGTCCTTTTCGGGGGCAGGACACCGAGGGTATCGTGGCGTTTTTCGTTGGGGAAGTCGTACTTCCTGAGCATGTTGATGTGGGCTCATGACAGGGGCGAGTGGAAAGAACCGCCGCGTTGCACGGAAATACCTGCAGCTTACCAAAAAACCAATCTGATGATTCGCATTACGTATGATCGCAACAGCCGTCAGCAGAGATTTAGGAAAGTCGAAGAATCTCTTCCGGTCGCGGTAATCGAATGTCGGTGGCTTATCGAAGGCTTCCTGTTCATTGGCCGTGAGAATGCGCATCCGGGGCATAAAGCGGATCCTGTCGGAGATGATCGAAAGGGAACCGATTGTGGACAGGGCTCCAGAACCTGTCCGTAAATTACCTTGCAATAGTATTAGGGTCCGTTGACATCTATCGTGCGGCGATGATCCCTGCAATCAGGTAAATGCCCGCCTCGAAGCTGGATGCGGTCTTGTCGTATCGGGTTGCAATAGCCCGGAACTCCTTGATTTTACCGAAGACATTCTCAATTCGGTGCCGTTCCCGATAGGTGTCTCGGTCAAAGGTGCGCGGAAGCGTTCGGTTTTTCTTCGGCGGAATCACCGCCTCCGCTACGCAGTCGGCGGGCATATGAAGCAAGGCGTCCGAGTCAAAGGCCTTGTCACCGATCAATGTCGTGAAAGCAATGTCTTGAAGAAGGTCGGGCATCGCCACCAGATCGTGACTCTGGCCGGGGAGGATGATCAAGCGGGTCAACTTCCCAATCGCGTCCGTCAGCGCGACGATCTTGCTCGTCAGACCGCCTTTTGAACGTCCGATGCCTTCGTATGAGCTCCTTTTTCGGATCCCGAAGCCTTGGCATGCGCCTGCATGATCGTGCCGTCGACCGATACGACCGACAGATCGAAATCGTCGGATAACACGCTGAAAATACGACCCCAAAATCCCTTCTGCACCCACCGGCGAAAGTGCCGGAAGACACTGTTCCAGTTACCAAAATACGCGGAAAGATCCCGCCATGGCGATCCCGTGCGCAAGCGCCACAACACGGCTTCAAGAAACAACCGATTATCCGCCGTCCGTCCAGGGTCCGTTG
>JAPORV010000093.1 GCA_026710055.1 Aestuariivita sp. | reverse complement strand
GCTTCTCCGCCTTCGTCGGCATCCTCTTCGGCATCCTCCCCGCCGCCAAAGCCGCGAACCTCGATCCGATCGATGCGCTAAGATATGAGTAGGGGGGATTGTGCAAGAGGCTAAGCGCAGTCGCAGAATCTTATAAGGGCCACCCTATTCTTAAGGGGGCAACGTTGTCATTTTGCTTTGTAAGCCAGTGTGTGCTAGCTTCAATCAGTCAGAAAATATACTGATAATCGTATAGCTTCGCGTCCAATCGAGGGTTCTTCATAAAAGGAGCGTAACATTGAATCAAGAAAATGAACAATTCGAATCTACGGGGCCGAAATTCGTTAGTTACTTCGGCCCACTCCTCGACGCATTACGGGAACTCAAAGGTTCGGCTACCACTCAAAATGCGATAGATAAAGTCGCTGAAATCGCAGATACATCACCGCAAAATCTAGGCGAAAAAACTAATGGTGGTAATCCCAAATTCGATAACCAAGTGCGCTGGGCCATATTTTATCTTTGCCGCGCCAGACTCATTGACAGCAAGGCTCGCGGAATGTGGGACCTAACTGAATCTGGCAGTGAAACTCATCTTGACTACAAGTCTGCTCTAGACCTCTTTCGCCAAGTTTACTCTCGCTTCCAAGACTCTTCAGCCGATGAAGAAGCTCCCGCGCCAGATCCTATGGATGGAATCATCCTTGGATTATTCGATGATCAAGAGCGTAGCTTCTGGTTTGTTGGTGCGAAATGGGGGGATGAGGATCAGACCGAGCGGTTTCTGCATGAAGGAATTTGGGTTAACGGATATGAAGACAGATCAGACCATGTACAGAGAATGAAGCCCGGAGACCTGATCGCGATCAAAGCATCGTTTACGCAAAAACATGGTCTCCCTTTCAAAAACCACGGTAAGGCAGTTTCATGCATGCGGATCAAGGCTACAGGCAGGGTTTCCGAGCAGACCCAAGATGGCCAAACAGTTAAAGTAGATTGGGATCCCACTTTCGCGCCAAAGGACTGGTATTTCCGCACATATCGAGTAACAATGGCGGAAGCTAAAGCTAGTGATGAACTCAATCGGCGGTTAATCCGATTCACTTTTGGCGCTCACAAGCAAGATTATGATTTCTGGCTGCGCCAACCACACTTTGCAAAGAAATATCGCGAATCTCTCCCGATTGAAGAAGACGAAGACGACGATCAGTCTGATCCCGGACAGTTCGGCAAACAATCCTATGGTGTCCCAGATATCGTAAGTGACGGGTGTTTTCTGCCTGAAGAAGATATACGTGAAGCGCTAGAGCATCTAAAAAGAAAGAAAAATCTTATTCTTCAAGGTCCCCCTGGGACCGGAAAGACTTGGCTTTCCAAACGTATTGGCTATGCCAAGATAGGGACCTGTGATCGACATATCATTAATAATCGAATGCGGGTAATTCAGTTTCATCCATCACTCTCCTATGAGGATTTTGTTCGCGGCTGGCGCCCCGACGGAAACGGCCAGCTAAAGCTAATTGATGGTGTTTTTCTCGAAGCAGTCAATGCTGCTCATTCCGAACCAGATCTTCCGTTCGTGGTCATCATTGAAGAAATCAATCGCGGAAACCCTGCACAAAACTTTGGCGAGATGCTAACTTTACTGGAAAATGACAAACGCCGCGAAGAGGAGGCGATAGAACTTGCCTATCAAAGTCATGTGGACGAGCGCGTATTCATTCCAGACAATCTCTATGTGATCGGCACAATGAACATCGCAGACCGCTCCTTGGCCCTAGTGGATTTGGCTTTGCGGCGCCGTTTCGCCTTCGTGACCCTTAAAACCATGCTCAATGAACGCTGGAGAACTTGGTGTCGTGAAGAAGCTGGACTTGATGACGACAGTATATCCAATATTTGTCAAGCGATGACGGAGTTGAACAATGAGATTGCGCGTGATTCATCACTGGGACCGCAGTTCAGGATCGGCCACAGTTATGTAACACCGGCCAAGGACGAAAAAATTGGAGACCCACAGGCATGGTTCCGCCGAATCGTATTGACAGAAATTACCCCATTGCTTGAGGAATACTGGTACGACAACCCGGATTCAGCATCAACAGCTTCCAAAAGATTAGCAGATCACGTTGGCAATGCATAATGCTCAGCGCGAACACAGAACATACCTCAAGCAAGAAAGTCATCAGTTATGACAGAATACCTATTAGGAACATTTGGCTACTGTTTCTCTATGCCTACGACTTGGCAAAGTTTCGAGGGCGATTCAATGCTGAAATTGAATCATCTCCTGACTTCAAATCTCTTCTCGCGGAGCTGCTGTGTGATGCCACTGAAAAACGCCTTCGGCGCAACTTGAGTTTCGAATATCAATCCCGGCAAGATGTTTTGCGCCGTGTACGTGGTCGCATAGACATTCTGCATACGATTTCTGGCGACCTATTCCGTAAGGGACAAGTCGCATGCAAGTTTGCCGAACTCACAATAAACACGCCAAGAAACCGACTTGTAAGAGCAGCACATAGCATCTTGGCATCTCAATTAGATGGAGATTTGGGCCAGCGTTGCCACATGCTAGCTCAGTCGCTGAATCGACTGGGTGTAGGCCACGGCCACGAATCCCTTTCACGTGCGGAAATCTCTTCCATCCAAATCGCTCGGCATCAAGTCGAGGATCGTCTAATGGTGTCTTTGGCTCATGCAGTATTCAATTTGATTCTACCGACGGAAGACTCTGGAACTCGGCCACTTCTTGCGGCACAAAAGGGTGAAGTAAATATGCCGAAGCTATTCGAAAAGGCGATCGGAAGAATCTTTGCAGCCGAACTTCCTCGGGAAGATGGCTGGCGAGTTACCATGTCGAAGCAACACGAATGGCCGCGCGATTCATCATCCTCGGGAATCGATAGCTATCTTCCCAAGATGGAGACTGACATTATAATTGAAAATATAAATGCCAAGAGACGGATCATAATCGATACCAAGTTTACTGATATATTGAGTAACTCGCGTTTTAATTCCCGTAGATTTAGATTCAAGAGAAATCATTTATTCCAGCTATATGCATATCTGCGCAGCCAAGAGAAGGCTGAAGATCCGATTTCATTCCATGCAGATGGCATACTGTTATATCCATCAATCGGCCAGAGCATAGATGAAACTGCAGTCATTCAGGGACATCGGATACGGTTTGTAACTGTCGATCTTAATCGGCCAAGCTCCGAGGTAACCGATCAGCTTCGAGAAATTCCGGTTTTATGCACCTTATAGCTTCAACTTTCCGCATTGATTGGAGCAAAGAGGAATTTTAATACACCGAAAGGCCCTCACCCCATCCGCAGTTTCAATCCGAGGGCATGCGTTATCCTCAACACTGTCGCAAATTTCGGGTTGCCCTCAACTGACAGCGCTTTGTACAGCCCTTCACGCCTCACGAGCCAATCCGGCCATGTTGCCCACCCTCGCCACGTCGTTCAGGGCCGCCCTTATCAGACTGCCGTTGCCGGGGTCCTCGTCAGCGCGAGCCTCAAGATACAGCCGCGTATCCTCACGGGTTCGCAGTTGGCCGGCAGCGTCCCATCGGCTAAAGGTTTCGGTCATTTCTCCCCCTCTCGCTCTTACTCCACCCGTCCGGTGCGCTCAATGTCCCGCTTTATTGGTCCAGTGATCCCAGTTCTGCAATCATCATTTGTACAGTCTCACGCAGTTGGGGTAGATGATTCCGTGCATAGTCCCAGACCAGTTCGGGCACTACATGTTCGTATCCATGAGCAAGCACATTGCGAAAGTTTACGATCTTGCGCACTTGAGTGACTCTAGCGGCGAGATTGGGATGGAGCTTTGACAGCCGGTTAACCGCTTCACCAATTATCCCGAATTTGCGTTCCGCTGCCACCTCTAGGAGCACATTGGTCGCGTAAGCCTCAGTATCCATCCTTCAATGAAGGACTCAATATCAGCACCCGCCTGATCGATATCCGCCAACAGGACTCTTGGGTCAGATTGCATAGACAATTTCT
>JAPORV010000479.1 GCA_026710055.1 Aestuariivita sp. | reverse complement strand
GGAAGTACGTGCCTGGCAGGATCATCGCAACGCCGCCCAACACTCCGTCAACTGACAGTTCACAACCGACGGTGCCCGCATCAAACTCAAATCCTTATGCCGTCAATACAATAAGAATTGTATACTAGATATATTTTAAAAACCAAAAACATTTTTAATCAACCTTGGTCGAAGTTGTAACCATCTACTCAACGTAATGAGAATCGACCGACCTAAATTAGCATTTAAGTCGGACAAATTTACCAAAACACAATACATATCGGCGAATTTTTGCCAGTTTTATTGAAAAATACCTATTGCTAATTCAAACTGACATGCATTTGCGGGAATTTTTTCTTGCTGTTTGTGGATAACTTCTCTAACATCTAAATTAAAATATAATGCTAAGTTGTCAGGTGCGCGTTAAATTTAATTTATTTTCTATAAAGGACGTAGCGTGTTGATTCGTTTGCAAACAATATTACAACGAACTTTGGTGCGGTACTTTCCAGAATACCGTGTTTTTATAAAATCTGACAAAAACTTTAGATATTTTCGATTAAAATCCCGCGTTCAAGTTATTTTTGCCCTTATATTTGCAGCAACTATTGGCTGGGCAGGCATTGCAACTGCTATTTTACTCATTAACTCTTTCGGTATTCCCTCATCAAGCCATAAAATGCAAACTGACTATGCATTATATCAAAAGCACTTAAAGATCTTGGCAGAGGAGCTTGATGTCAAAACACACGAAACCATCCAATCGCACAATCGTTTTGACATGGCACTTAACCAAATTGCAGAAATACAATCGCAATTAATCTTCAAGGAAAAGCAAAGACAAGAACTGGAAACAAACTTAAAAGCTATCCAATCAAGTTTACGTGAAACAACTATCGAACGCAATAAAGCACGAGAACTCATCGCAACACTGGTAAATGAAAACCCTAACGGCTTAGAAATTTTCGATCATAACGCTATTGAAGATGTTGTCAGCGACTTTATGGTCGAAGCACTCGCTGAAACCGCTGCCGAAAGAGATCACGTCAAAACTACTGCTCAAAAGCGCACAACAGAACTTGAAGCAGAAATCGAGTTTATTGAAAACCGAAATAATGAAATTTTCCGTAAGCTCGAAGAAGCGATTGAAGTATCAATCCTTCCACTCCACAAAATGTTTAACAATGCTGGGCTACCAACTGATGAAATCATAGAAAGCGTTCGGCGGGGATATTCAGGGCAAGGTGGTCCAGACCTCACGTCTTCCGTATCCGAAAAAAATGAGCAGTCGGCGATTGACGTTGTTCGAGCCAACCACTTACTAGAACGCCTTGATCTTATCAATCTTTATATGATTACGGCAAATAAGACACCTTTTTCTTTTCCTATTGATGGGGTCTATCGTTTCACTTCTGGATTCGGGTATCGTCCAGATCCCATCTCAAAAGTTCGAAAAATGCATAATGGAGTCGATTTTGCGGCCGCACATGGCACTGACATTGTTGCAACAGCAGATGGTTATGTTAAGTTTTCGGGTTGGCGTACCGGTTATGGAAAGCTCGTTATTTTATCTCACTCATTCGGGTTCGAAACTTGGTACGCACATAATTCAAAAAATTTTGTAAAAAAAGGTCAAAAGGTCTCGCGTGGCGATCATATAGCTGATATGGGAAATACAGGGCGATCCACAGGTGTTCATCTTCACTATGAAATTCGCCAAAGTGGAAAGCCAATTAACCCTATGATTTACCTCAAGGCAGGAAATGATGTTTTCTAAAAGTCGAATTAACGAAACAAAATCAGATGCAGGTTCACCTGCTTCTAAAGCGCAGTCTTCAAGTTCCGCGATGTCTTCACAGTCAATAAAATCAACTTCGTCCAACCTTCCAAAAGAAAAACCCCCGGCATCATCTTTGTCATCAGACTTACATTTTTCGGGTAAATTAAAAACAACAGGTGATATTCAAGTTGAAGGTACTGTGGAAGGCGATATCCGAGCGCATCTACTCACCATAGGCGAGAACGCTACGGTGAAAGGCGAAGTTATCGCTGACGATGTCGTGATTAATGGTAGAATAATCGGCCGAGTTCGTGGAATCAAAGTGCGGTTAAGTTCAACTGCACGTGTTGAAGGTGATATAATGCATAAGACAATCGCTATTGAGAACGGCGCCTATTTTGAAGGCACTGTCCACAGGCAAGATGACCCTTTATCCCAAAATTCTGGGGGCAAGCAAAAGATGCAAGTGCAACAATCCACCCAACAAAAAGGTAATGTCACCGCTACCTAAATAATTTTTGTGAGTATAAAATTGATCAAGTAGAACTCTAAATGACCAAAAAAGGACGTTCCGTCAAACATATAGGTTTGAAGAATGCATTGATGTATAGAGATTTAACGAAAACAATTGAATAACTAATCAATAACTGTCACAGAGGTCATTACGTCTGGTAGACCTGTTATATTAAATGTACTAAGATCACCTCGTTTGATATCGTCCAATACATCAAGACCACTGACAACGCGACCGATGACGGTATAATCCCCATTGAGGTGATAGTTAGCTTTGAACATGATAAAAAATTGACTATTGGCACTGTCTGGACTTTGACTACGCGCCATTCCCACAACTCCACGATCAAAAGGTATATTGGAAAATTCTGCTTTAAGATTAGACAATTCAGATCCACCCGTGCCGGCTTTATCAAGATTGTTATCGCTTGCCTTACCAAACTGACCATCACCGGTTTGAACCATGAAACCATCAATGACACGATGAAAAAATACATTGTCATAAAAACCTTGTGAAGCGAGCGTTTTTATTCGCCGGCTGTGTGCTGGTGCTACATCTTCAAACAACTCAATTTCTATGACGCCTTGAGTGTGCTGACCATCAACATTGATTTGAATTCCGGCTGCCGCAACGTTGACAAACAAAAAGGAAGCCAATACTAATCTAAACATCGGCTGCTACCCTCATACTATTGATTCGATCTGGCATTTTAGGTGGCTCACCACGTGCAATTCTATCCACAAGTTCCATACCTTCAATAACACGACCATAAACTGTATATTTGAAATTCAAAAAATGATTGTCCATGAAGTTAATAAAAAATTGACTATTGGCACTATCAGGATGACTAGATCGTGCTGCCCCGATTGTGCCCCGATCATGCGGAATTTTTGAAAACTCTGCTTTAAGGTTTGGTAAATCTGATCCACCTGTACCAGCTTTTGCTAATGCAAAATTTTGCCCCATATTTCCGTGCTTAACATCACCTGTTTGTGCCATGAAACCGTCAATGACACGATGAAAACAGACATTATCGTAAAGGCCTGTTCGAGAAAGTTCTTTCATTCGATTAACGTGATTGGGAGCAATCTTTGGCATAAGCTCAATCATGACTGTCCCGCTATTCAATTCTACCAATATAATATTTTCGGCATCCCTAACTTCGGTCATTTTTTATCCTTACAGTATACGATATCAACCCGAATAACCATCTAGATAAAAAAAGCCAAGATGATTTAATGTTTTACTGACTTAATCAATCAATCGTGAATCTGAGATAATTGCAACTAAGTTTTCCACTTATTCTACCTATGGGTTTTGGATAGGCAATAAAGGGAATAATTGATCTATATTATGTTGCCTATATTAGTGTCTGTAAAAAAAACCTAAAAATCAGTATTAAAACACTGAAAAAGTTGACTCTTTTATTATTTTTCTCTGGCGAAGATTGCGGGTATTTGGGACAATATCAGCAATTACACCTAAGATTTGCCCCAAATCAGCAAATCTTCGCCAGAATCTCTCGACAGAAAGGTCACATTATGCGCACATCCTTCGCCATACAACCCCTTCTTGGCAATACCGCCACCCGTCAGCTCACCTTCGACCCGACCTCCCGCGATGATACCGAAGTTCTCTGCTATGCCTGACAGGCCTTATGGTGTCATCGTGACGCCCGTGACACGGTTCCTAGTCTGATTGAAGCGTATCACAGCCAGCAGGTTGATCGCGAGAATGGTCGCCCTGG
>JAPORV010000351.1 GCA_026710055.1 Aestuariivita sp. | reverse complement strand
CCTGGCAGGATCATCGCAACGCCGCCCAGCACCCCGTCAACTGGCGGTTCACAACCGACGGTGCCCGCATCAAACTCAAGTCCCTATACCCATCAATATATAAAGTTGATATACTAGTAGCACACCAAACTTCGATGTTAGGAATATTTTATGCGACCGCTTGTTCAGTGAACTCAGACGATTGTCTTGCACAGGTTCTGTGACGGAGGTGCGATCGGCATCACGTGGTAAATCGACTTCTAGGCGACATTCGGCAACGCCGTATTGCGCCCATGCACCCGGTGACCATTAACGTGGCATTCCTTAGGACGATAGACAGGGCGCAGACCGCTTTCCGACGTGAATGAACGGAAAACGGATTCCACGTCTGTCAGTATCGCTTCGGACTTCCCAATCGCCTCCGCGTTACCATCGAGTCCGTTGGAGCGCAGGCTGTACACACCGGGTTTTTACATCATAAAGCTTTCAGAGGGATTCAGGTGTTAAGCGAGTGAACGCAGCGTGAAAGGACAGCGATAGGGGTCGTCATCTCCGGGTTCAGGGTGCGGCGAAAGTCGCGTGTCATTTGTTGTTCGTTATCTTCGCACCGACTGTTGATCAGTGACGAAGACTGTGCGCCTGACAGTCTCCTTCATTCTGTTTTTTGGCGTAGACGTACGAGCCCACGGGTTCTGCTGGCGCGGATATTCGCATGATGCCCACTATGATGACGATGTGAGCCGGTTTTTATAAATAAATCGGCTTCTGAGGGCTTGCATCCATTGCGCGATTGCTTTGTTCTTATCGAACCTCTTCTTCCGCCATCACAATCGAAATCCGCCACTGACTTTTGCAAGTGGCTCTAAACAATAAAATATTCTAACAGGAATTATTGTAATCTCTCCTTAAAATCAGCTAACATATGGTAGCCACACAAAAATTCTTAGAAGCTAATAAGTGCTAATAAACTAAAGAAAATCACGTCAAAATAGACCTGAAGTAAAAAGAGTGATATGGCGGTCTTTCCACATCTAGTTCCCGCCAAGTTTGTTATCGGTCACAAACAAACTCATGCCGTATATGATACCTATTATGACAAACAGAGTTCGTATAGCATTATGGCATATAGTCTGATCATTGCGGAGAGTTATTCCTATATGTCAGTTTTCACAAAAAATACTTTCTACGATCAAACAATGATGCAACAGGCAAAGCTACACCACAAGAAGCATTACAACATCATTTTCATTATGCATATTTTCGACCATAAGCATTTGTAAGGCTACTCAATTGACTTTAAATATTCCGAAAAAGTATTAAATTACACTATAGTAGCTTTACGCAATTATTCGCGAAATCCCTACCTTTAGCAAGAAAAGCAACAAAGTCTGAAAGAAAAATATGAGACATGACCTACCCTTCCGCATGATCACAACATTTTACTTTTGTACTATGGTCGTATACATATCTTTTTTTTCCGCTTCTAGTGCATCTACAAAAGAATTATTACGAGATGCAGACATAGAAAACGCATTAAATCAACTTGCGACACCAATACTTTCAGCGGCAAACCTCGAACGCCATGACATCAAGATATTGGTTGTTGATGATCAAGCTATTAATGCATTCATAATCAATAATCGCGCGATATTTATTAATTATGGGCTTATTCTGAAGGCCAGCACGCCTGAAATGCTACAAGCTGTCATCGCACATGAAGCTGCACATATTGCAAACGGACATATTCCAAGAAGAACCGAGAGCGTCCGAAATGCACAGTCTCTTAGTAGATTCGGAATAGCATTAGCCATTGCTGCTGGAGTCGCCGCTGGGCCAGATGTCGCAACAGGTTTAGCCATTGGCACTTCCGGTTCTTCGTGGCGTAATTTTCTCAAGCACACGCGAGCCGAGGAGGCCGCCGCTGATCAAACTGCTTTAATCTACATGCAAAAAGCTAAAGTTGACCCAAACGGCATGGTTGAATTACATCAACTCATTCGTAGCCAAGAATCATTATCAGAAAGTCGACAAGATCCTTACATGCGATCTCATCCCCTAACGAAAAATCGTATTCGCGCAGCAAAAACAATGGTCGATTTAAACAATACTGAAATTCAACCTAATCCCCACGCTCAGTACTGGTTTGCCCGCTTAAGAGGTAAATTATCAGCATTTAAGGAGCCACCCAAGAGAACTCTCAAACAGATTAATAAGGAAAAATACGACGATGTGCAAAATATGCGAAAGGCTGTAGCTTATCACAGGCAATCAAAAACCAAAGACGCTATCAATGCAATTGATGCAGCAATTTCAATCCGCAACAATAAAGATGGATTCTATTTTGAACTTAAAGGACAAATTCTATTGGAAAGTCGCAAATTGAAAAATGCGCTAACAGCTTATCGTGAGGCACAAAAAATCGAACCAGATAATTCCCAAATTTTGGCTGGATTGGGGCGAGCGGAACTTGCAAGCGGCGAATATCAAACTGCTAGCGAGACATTAAAACGTGCACATGCGCAAGACCATAACGATACACGAATTCTAAGAGACTTAGGACAAGCTTATGCCAATCAAGGCAAAATCGGTCTAGCATCTCTAGTTACCGCGGAATTATATGAGATATTGGGACGTTTAGCGGATGCTAATATCCAGGCAAAACGCGCCTTAAATCTTTTACCGGAGGGAAGTGCAAATTGGCTTCGAGCACAAGATATTTTTGTTGCAACAAAAAAATTCAAAAAGAAAGGATAAAGCAAGTGAAAAAAATAATATGTTTTTTTTCTGCGGTTGTTTTCACCGCATCAACCCAATTAATGGCTTTAGAGATTTCAAATCTATCGACTGATGAACGTGATGCCTTTGGTGCCGAAGTACGTAAATACTTGTTAAAGAATCCAGAAGTAATTCTTGAAGTTTTTCAAATTCTTGAACAGCGTAGTTCTGAGGAAAAGCAAAGAACTGAAAAAGAGTTGATTATCCAAAACTCCAAAGAAATTTTTTCAGACAACTTTTCATATGTTGGCGGTAATTTAGATGGCGACGTTACTCTCGTAGAATTTATTGATTACCGATGTGGATATTGCCGCCGTGCCGCACCAGAAGTCAAAAATCTCATCAAAAATGATAATGGTATTCGGTTGGTGATAAAGGAATTTCCTATACTCGGTGATGAATCAGTATTAATGTCACGATTTGCCATTTCAGCCTTACAAAATGCTGGCCCAGATGCCTATCTAAAGGCCCATGATGCACTAATTGAATTACAAGGCATAGTAACTATTGATCGTTTGCGAAAATTGGCAGATAATCTCGGCTTTGACGCTGATATAATCATATCAAATTTAGACCACGCTGATGTATCAAAGGTGATTCGCCAAAACCAAGCTTTGGCAGAGACACTTAGTATATCAGGAACGCCAAGTTTTGTCATTCCCCACCAAATTATTCGTGGTGCGCTACCAGCTAACCAAATACAATCTCTAATTGAAGAAAGTCGTGACCAAAGTTAATTTTGCAATTTGAACGAAACCAAAACGCTTAACTTGCTAAAATCGCTTGACAAGCTCCTAATTTAGCGACCCAAATCCTGCTAGGTAATGTCTCTATTAAAAAAACCCATTTCTTGCAAATTCCAAGAGTCCGTGCTCAATTTTTTTTCGATTAAAATCTCATGATATCAAATAGTCATTACCGTATACATGCAGAAGTTTTTGCAAAACTCAACTAGTATACCAACTTTATTGTATTGATTGGTACAGGGACTTTGGTTTGATACGGGCACCGTTGGTTGTGAACCTCCAGTTGACGGAGTGCTGGGCGGCGTTGCGATGATCCTGCCAGGCACGTACTTCCCGAACCATCGTTTCCCGGTCAGGAATGCGTCGCGCAAGGCATTGCCGCGTGAGCACATTGATCTCAATTTCAGCGATGTTCAGCCAAGAGCCGTGTTTTGGTGTGTGATGAATCTCGAAGCGGTCCGCAATTCGCTTCGCCTCCGCCGGCTCAAAGCGCTCATAGAGGGTTGAGAGCTTATGCGTGTTAAGGT
>JAPORV010000336.1 GCA_026710055.1 Aestuariivita sp. | reverse complement strand
TTATGCAAGTCCAATCGCTTTGATCGGGTTTGGAAGGAGGTGGTACCACGCTTCAATCGCCAAGACGACTGGGTGCCCACATCGCCCGCCAATGACAATCGCGCAATTCGCGTTGCGCTGGCAGCTTAGGGACACAACATATGGTAGAAAAGTTAGCACACCATACAAGAATCACACCCTCGACAAGCGTCTTGCTTTGATAATCCGCACAAGCCTTCCCGCATCAATAAGCAGTTTGCTGATGGTATTTTTGGACACTTCGGCGAAGCGAGCCGTTGCGCGAATGCTGTTTTCATCAATAAGGCAACGAAGGATCAGTTTGCGGGTTTTGTTGTCGAACTTGTTCGTGAATCAATCCTTAAATTATAATGTTAATATAATTCAAAATGACGGTTTTTCAAGTGTTTGGTTAAAAAAATTGGGAGTTTTTTGTTATGCCAATTTAACGGATAAGTTTAAGACGTCGTAAATCTTCTTCTGTCCACTTTGTTCGGGAAATTAATTCTTTTAAGAGTTTTTGCCCGTAAGTTTTTTTCGGATGATAGTGAATGGTCAAGATTTCATTTGTTTCTAAATTCAAGAAACTTTGCACTGCCCCTCTTCTAAGTTGTTTTTTCCACCCATCCTTTTGCAAAGCTTGAATCAATTCCTTAGCCGTTACATTCTTAAGTTGATCCCAAATTCTTTTTTCCACAATTTTATCTTCACACAACAGCAACTTCCATTGCTTCTGTTGTTTTGTGATGGCTGTACATAGGCACCTCTGACTGAAAAGACTCTACAGAAATAATTTCTTTCGGGATAGGGAGATTATTAATAACAAGTGTTTGGAGATGAACTTTTATAGCTTCTCGAAGTAATAATCTTGTTTCTTTCTTAGTATCCCCTTCAACGTAAACCCCGTCCAGATTGATACACTTACCAAAATATTTATCTCTGTCCGGTCTTATGTCATAATGAACACGAAATATGATTTCTTCTTTATTCATTTTAACTCCAACGCGCCTCCGCCATTGCCCGGCCGTGATCACTTCTCTCTTCACGGGTCATCGAATCTGATTTGGAACGACCACTAATAGCGCCGCCTTTTTTGCCGCGCTCTACGGCATCAGGGTCCTTGCCGTAAGTTCCAACTGCTTCACCCGTTGCCAGGTCAACGATATGCTTGCCCAGCTTGTTCGTGTCCTTTGGTCTAAATGGTGTCATGTGTTTCTCCCTATTAATTAAACGGATCGTTTGAATTCAAAAATGGATCATTTGAGGAAGTATTGATAGCATCCCAACATTCTCTCCAATTGATGATTGCTGCGAAAGAACCGTTTAATGAAAAATCTGCTAAATTGCGTTCATCGTTGTTACGAATAACTACATTGTCTCCGTTCATAAGTTCTTTAACGAATTTTGCGGCTTTATCATAATTGTCCGGCGCTATATAAACACTAACGTCCCCACCTGTCCCATCCATGACCCAACGTTTACGATCTATGTCTATAAAAAATTGTATCTCCCGTGATGATATGTCCCATGAACTATCAGATACCGCAATTACGAAAGTAGAATGGCTAGCGATCAAACTTAGTGTTTGGCCACGCCGATTTATAGTTTCTGCGCTACACCATAACAATCCATTCGAGAAGTCATGCGTTAAGTCAACTGCCCATTGTCCTTTTTGAAAAAATTTTTAACATCAAGATTGGTTTGTGCTTTTGCGCTACTGGCAAATATAATCAGAACCAACAAAATAGCTTTACGAAAATAACACATAAAATTTATAGAATCGTTCTCTTAACTCGAATCAATATTAACTATTAGTACAAAAATTGTGAATACCCGAAATCACGTACTAATTTTCAAACTGACCTACTACCGATCATAATAGTTAATTATAAATATCATCCTCCCAAATAAGATTATGATTCAGGACTTGCTGACTCTGAAAGAAACGCCCAAAGGTTTAGCACATCAGCATCTTTAACACGTTGTTTAAGCATTTTGCTCTTACCTTTGTCGCCAGTTTGTTCCTTCAACCAACCGCTAGGGTCCGAAAGATAGTCACCAAACACAGAGACATCTAACCTAAGCTCCTGTTCCGCTGCCACAACCATCAACTTGGAATACTTAAAACCTTCCTGAGTCCCCATTGTGCGGTTCACAATATTCCATAAATTCGGACCAGTCTTGCCGCCCTTTACAATAACCTCTCCAGCATTATCCACGATCATATGGCAAGACTTACATTTGTTGAACGCTTTCTTACCGGCCTTGGCATCACCGTCGGCAAATACAGGTGTTACCAACATTAAAATAAAAATGGCATAAACAGTTCTAAACATCAAATTTCTCCAAAATCACTCTTTGTGCATAGGTAATACAATTCATTCAATGTCAATACTCAAATTTTCATAATTTTAAGCAACCGCCTGTGAAACTGCACATTGTCGCCAAAGTGTCTTTAATGCAAGAACAAGATGCTCAATATCATCAAGGCTATGTAATGGGGATGGCGTAAAGCGCAACCTCTCAGTTCCTTTCGGAACCGTTGGATAATTTATCGGTTGTACATAAATCCCCCACTCTCGCATCAAATAATCTGACAACATACGACATTTAACCGGATCCTTAATCATCACAGGAATAATATGACTAGGGTTGTCCATATGCGGAATTCCCTCTTGATTCAACCGATAACGCAAATACTCTACACGTTCGCGATGCAACTTCCGTTCAACATTACTCTCCTTTAAATGTTGAATTGAGGTTCTAGCTGCTGCTGCCACAGAAGGAGGTAACGCCGTCGTAAATATAAAACCAGACGCAAATGATCGAATAAAATCACACAAAGCCGTTGAACCAGTAATATAACCACCAACAACTCCAAAGGCCTTTCCAAGAGTACCTTCGATCAATGTAATTCGATCTGCCAATCCTTCACGCTCACTCACACCGCCACCGTGCGGCCCATAAAGCCCTACTGCATGAACTTCATCAAGATACGTCATCGCATTATGCTTTTCTGCAACTTCAACAATTTCTGCTAAAGGGCAAATATCGCCGTCCATTGAATATACAGATTCAAACGCAACAATCTTGGGTGCATTCGCCGGAACAGCCGTCAATTTACGATCAAGATCTTCAGGGTCGTTATGCTTCCAAATAACTTTAGTTGCTCGAGAATGCCGAATGCCCTCTATCATTGAAGCATGATTAAGTTCATCAGAAAGTATAACAGCATCAGGAATGCGGGAGCCTAACGTTGAAAGCGCTGCCCAATTCGAAACATAGCCCGACGTAAACAATAATGCCGATTCCTTCCCATGAAGATCCGCTAATTCTAACTCTAACAATTTATGTGCATGGTTCGTGCCAGAGATATTTCGTGTTCCACCAGCACCCGCGCCACAGAGATCAATAGCATCCTTCATGGCTTGCGTGACTTTTGGATTTTGACCCATACCAAGATAATCGTTTGAACACCAAACCGTAACTTCGTTAGGCGCCTCATCATCATAGCACTTCGCTTTCGGAAAGAGTCCCGACTTGCGTTCAAGTTCGGCAAAAATACGATAATTGCCTTCCTCTCTCAAAGAATCTAATTGATTCAAGAAAAGATAATCAAAGTCCATGAGCATCCTCCTGTCTCGTGGATAACGAACTGTGAGGCTCACGCACAGCCGTATCTGCGGGTAACATCCAACGCCAAAGCCGTTCATCGGGCAAAGGCAATACCATCATCCAATGCTCGAATAATGCGAGAGCTGTAATGGCCGTCAAAAGTGAAAAACCAATAACCGCTTCTATCGCCGTTGCTGCATATAAACGCTCCAACCAGCAAGCGACCGCAAAGGTCAATATCGAAATTGAAATCGGAAAAACCCAATTCATTCGGCGAATTCGAAAATGGCTGGATAAATGCATCAAAACAGTCGGTAAAAACTCAATATTGATTTTAGGAACACCAAAATAAAGGTTGAATTTCGCCGAAATCCGCGCGACATAAAGCACGATAAATGTCCACATTCCAAATGTATTCTCAGCACCCCACCCAGCGACAATAAGAGAAATTAGCGTACCAACCAAAAGAATTTCATGAAATGCCAATGTTCCCCAAGCCCGCAGGAACCGCTCAAACTCACTAACCCCAGAAGGGAGTGGCTTGCAAATAGGTCCAGTCACAATACCAGTCAAAAAAGCTAATTCAATCCAGCCCCAGATTGCTAACGTTGCAAAAAACGCAATGTATGTTCCACTTGCAGATACTGCATTGAGTGAAATGGCATATCCCCAAAAACCACCAAGCAACATTGGTAACGCCATAAGGGTTGCATATTGGCGCGCTCGCGCTCCTCGTTTATCAGCGTATTTTGCCACCATCAAAATAGCACCAGTGGCAAGCCACCACACCAAAAATGCAATCAAAACGGCAATTAGAGCTGTGATCATCAGTAAACAGGCTCCAATCTTGTTGACATCGGCACAACATTCTTCTTTGAAGGAATCATCAGCAATGAAACAAACCCCCAAGCGGCGCGCAATTGCGCCATCGTTTTACGGAAAACCTGTTTTTTTGCTTTTGCATCCGCAAGATCAACATTTGCCTTATATATCGCTTCAAGCGTTGATTGCCACCGTGGATGATCAATATTTAACGTTAAAGGGAAAATCTGCTCGCTGAGTTTAGACGTTTTCGTAAAAACTTCATATGCAAACCAATCTGGGTCAACACCAAGAGCTTGATGAAAAACCGGCCGTTGATGATCTCGTACAAACATTGTTGCATAAACTGCCGTCAGAAAAAACTTTATCCAAAATTTATTGAAACCAGACGTTAGCTTCGGATCTGTCTTCATCAGCAACGCAAAAGCCTCACCATGACTGAATTCGTCATTGCACCATTCATGAAACCACTTAAAAATTGGGTGAAACCGATGTTCAGGATGAGCCTCAAGATGTCGAAAAATCGTAATATAACGTGCATACCCAATTTTCTCGGACAGATAGGTCGCATAATAAATAAACTTAGGGCGAAAATAGGTGTACTTCTTCTTCTGAGTCAAAAACCCCAAATTAACAGCAACCCCTGCTTCTCGAAGCGCATCATTAATAAAACCAGCATGGCGCGCCTCATCACGTGCCATCAGCTGAAAGAGTTGCGTTACATCTCTGTTCTTTCCACGACGCTTCATTTCCTTGTACAAAACACAGCCTGAAAACTCTGCGGTGCAACTCGAAATTAAAAAATCTATAAACTCTTTCTTTAGATCTGGATCCATGTTTTCCCAATCAATATGATCCCAATCAGCATTTTTCTTAAAATGACCTTTATTGGGATCAGACACCATACGATTAATCAAACGATCCCAATCATCCCGAACATTTGACACATCAATCGCATCAAGTTCATCAAAGTTCGTTGTGTAGAAACGAGGCGCCAAAAGCGTATTTGTCATTGCCACAGCTGTAGCCGAGTCACTGTCAAATTTTGCTTGCTGTTCCTGAATAGCAAGACCCTCTTCAACAGTTGTTGCATCCGCCGTATGTGCTGCAATTGTATTCATAGCGTTACTTCCTCCGAAAACGAAAACTCACACAACTCCATAACTTCAAAATCACCCGTCCATCGAGTCCAAATCTGCTCAATCTTTGATGCACGACGAACAATCGCTTTTCGCTGCTCTCGCACAACTTCGCCATAAGGAGCCATAATTTCACCGCCTTGAACAATCACTTCATCCCCCGGTTCGATAACCGTTCCATCAAGAAACTTAATATGCGCATGCAAGCTATCAAAACAATGACTGACTTCCACCTCGCACGGATGGTGCTCTATTTCTTTACTAAATAATCCCATTTAAGTCATCTCCTTACGCTTCAAGTCGATCTCAAAAGGCTCGTAAAACTGCGTAAATTCTTTGCACCAAACCCCATGAGTTCCGCCGTAAACCCTGTGCTCGGATCATGGATTGACAAACGATTCCCCTCTCTAATTCTTAACAGCACCGGTGCTTCATCGGAAGTACGATATTTCATGCGCTCACGATCAATCACACGTTTTACACCAGCAATAAAACCACCATCTTCGCCCGAAAGACGTACAATAACAGAACCTTGAGCATCCAATACCGTTACCGCTCCGGATGAGTCACCCGACAAAAAGACCACTCTCTCTACAATGATTGGGGATTGCGATGGTGTTGCTTCCAATGGCCGGTTTGTAATTCGTGCAGCACACACCAGAATCAAACAAATTGTAACTAACGCAAAGACTCCTCGTACCATCACACGCGGCACAAGCTCTTCTTCTCGACGCTGAAATTGAGTTGGTTGTACAAATTTACTCACTCGCTCTACTCCGCTGGAACAATGAAATTCATCAAACGCGATGAAAAATCACTATGCTTGGAAGAATCTGGCGTTTCTAATGTCCGAGATTGGGCAGCATCAGCAACAATCCTAGCAACTTTGTCTGGCTCCGGAATGGCGCGTAGCGCCGGTTGGGTTCGTGACATATACCACGGACGGACATGCGGCCAACAAACCAAATAACTTAATCTTGCTTCACCCATTGTCTCTAAAGCAATTGTGCCTGTGCCCCAACGTCCATCACGCAACGAAGCATTCACAATCTGATTATATGGCAAATTCAATGTAACGGTTAATGCAGCGCCAATACGCATTACAACGCGCCGATTGGTAACTGTATAGAGTGCCGCCCGCGCCTGCAAAAAACCGACAATCAAAAATAGGGCAATAACCACTAACCCTAAAATCAAAAACGGTAGTGCAACCCCAACTGCCAAACCAAACGACATTTGATCAATGACTGAGATAAAATGCCAAGCGGTCAATAACAGGAAATATCCAATAACCCATGGTAAACTCAACGACTCCCATGCCAATACCCACCACTGCGGACGTCCTTGCCAAAGAATAACTTCGCCTTCTGGCAATAATTCTGGAAGACCCTCTATCGGCTCAATTTCCAACTCATCATGAAACATCACCAATATCTCCAGCCTATTCCAATATGACTTGGCTTTGAGCTCATAATCTACTCCTTAACCAATTTGTGGTTCCTGGCGCCGAGAGTCAGCATAAAGATGACCACCACCATAATAAGCGCAAATTTTATCTTCCTCAAGCAATGTAACCTGCGCAGAAGACGTCTGTGAGGGTATGTGCGCAAATTGTTGCGCGAAAATTGATGCAATAAGAACTTTCCCAGACCAAATACGAGCCTGCGTTGTCGGTACCAAACGAGTCCCACTTCCCCAATCGTCATGTAACTTAAACTCAAAGTAACGTACCAATTGCTCAGATCCATCAATCCACATATCAGTAACTTCGCCAACGACCTTATTGTCTGCTGATATAACGGGCAATCCGCGCGGATCACGCCCTGCCGAGACCAAAAAATTCTCACCTGATGACATTGGCACCAATTTGTTATGACCATGTCCATCTAACTCAGGGACATCACGGCGCGAAGCCCACGCCGCCGGCCCAATTCCATCAATCATTGGATCACCTGTTGGCTCAAGCGGATACCCATTTGCCACATTGGTTTTTTCCAACGGAAGATTGATCCGCTCCAAATTCTGACCGCTAGGTACTGATATCTTGCCTCGTCCATGTGGTAACTTAAAAGTCTTGTCATCGGGTTGCGGGAACAAACTTGGATTAGAAGATTTATTTCCTTCGTCATCCTCAAGGGGATAACCTTCTCGCATATTCTCGCGCTGGATATAAATCACCAGCGCAATAAAGAAAAACAAAAATAGCCATAATGTAAGCGATGCAAGATCAAACTCTCCCCAGAATGTTTCGACCATATCATGCTCCTCCTTTGGAAACAGTTTAAGTTGGAAACTCAGCCAAGCCCAGCGTGGTTGGCCTCAAAGATTGCGGTTTCCCCGAACGTGGATGCCGCACCAACGGGCCAAGCACCACCAACGTCAAAAACAACAGCCCAATTTCAGTGTGATAGACAAAAGAATATCCCGTCGTCGGAATAGCTAATCCTTCACCTAGAGCACCAGTCATTGCAACAGCATCAATCCAATCACGTAATGTACCGCCTAATGCGATTGATAGACCCGCTGCGGTCGCCTGTGCCGCACCCCAAGATCCAAGCGCTAGACCACGCCCCGCGACACCTCTTGCTGGCATAATCATTGCCGCCATTAAGGTTGAAACAGCAAATAATCCGCCGCCAAATCCAATTAAACCTGCACCTGCAAAAAACATACTGGCAGACCCTATTGGCGCCGAAAAAATAATAATCGAAAAAGCCCAAATTCCTGAAAGAATACCCAAACCCGCCAAACGATACGGGTTTGTCCCACGTTTCAATCGATATCCAGCCCAAATAAATCCTAATAATGCCCCGCTCGCCCAAGCCGCAGTTAATAAAGTTGTCGCTGCAACTGAGAGTTTCAGTATCTCGCCTCCGTAAGGTTCCAGCAAAACATCCTGCATATTGAAAGCCATCGTCGCAATAAATACACAAACCAATAAACGCCCCGGCTGCCCACCCTGCGCAAAGTCTGCCCATGCATCCCGAAACAACGGACGAGGAGAGGCCCGTTCCCTTTTTGATGTGGGGCAAACTTTTTCTTGTTTCCAAAGCGCGACGAGATTCAAAATAACGCCCGCAACAGCAGCACCTTGCACAACACGAATAAGGCGTAAATCTGAATAATCAGATAACAACATTCCAACAATGACTGATGATAAGCCCATACCAACAAGAAACATAATATAAAGCAATGCTACAACGCGCGGGCGCGTTTCGGACGACGCGCGATCCGAAGCCAAAGCGAGCCCAGCAGTTTGAGTCATATGAAGCCCCAAGCCTGTCATTAAAAATGCAAGCCCCGCTAAAACCTCACCAGCAAAGGGAATTTGATGTACGACATCTCCACCGAGCACCAATAACGCAAATGGCATAATCGCAAGGCCGCCAAACTGCCAAAGTGAACCAAACCAAATAAATGGAGCACGTTTCCATCCTATTGACGACCTATAGGTATCTGAACGAAAACCCAATAATGCGCGAAAAGGTGCAATCAGCACGGGGAGTGCAATCATCACCGCAACGATCATTGCCGGCAGACTCAACTCAACAATCATTACGCGATTAAGTGTTCCAAGAAGTAGAACCGTTGCCATTCCGACGGACACCTGAAAAAGCGATAACCGTAAAAGCTGACCCATTGACAAACCATCGCTTGCAGCATCTGCAAAAGGAAGCGCACGTAAGCTAAAGGTTTTAAAATCCAGACTCACAGGCGTAACTCCAACGCTTGAGAAATATAAAACCCGCTCACCACAGTATCAACGAACTGCAATCTCCGTGAGACGCCCGCAGCGGTGATTTGACGTGATAAACTATTGAAATTATGCGGGATCATTTCCGGCGAACGATCCGAGCGCGGAAAGATTTTGCCAATATACCACATGCACAACAAAAATTTAGTGCGTGGCGCCACTGTAAAAATGATCTTATCTGACACCCGACGCTCCAACGCGCGTAAGGCAGTACCAATATCTGCTGCTATGTAATAAATCAGGCTATCCATTGCAACGACATGATCAAAAAAACCTAAATCTTTATTCAGCATATCACCGCTGATAAAAGTGATTTGATTCAATAGTTCAGGCGGCGTACGTCGCTTGGCAATGTCCAGGATGCTTGGCGAAATATCGCACGCCAGTACAGATGCCCCGCGCTTCGCAAGCTCAACTGTCATTTGGCCCGTTCCACAACCAGCATCCAAAACACGCTGACCCTTAAGATCCATTGGCAATTGATCAATGATTAATGATCTCATTTGATCACGTCCGGCACGAACGGTCTTACGCACTTTTGACACAGGCGTATCTGCGGTCAAACGTTCCCACGCTTCTGTTGCCGTGTTATCAAAATAAGTTTCAACACGCGCAAGCGTTTGATCATAAGCCATCATTTAATCAAAACCCAACAATTCGAATATATCGCGGTCTTCCATAGGTGCTGGCATTAGAGGCTCAGTCCCATTCCACAAACTTTCTGCGAGACGGATATATTCCTTTCGTGCCATCATAATATCCTCTTCATCTTCCATTTCAAACAATGTTTTCTTTTTCAATCTTGATCGCCGAATAGCATCATAATCTGGCATGTGCGCAATGCATCGGAACCCAACTGTGTCACAGAATCGATCAATTTCATCAGTCTCTCTTGAGCGATTAGCAACACAACCTGCCAACCGAACTTTATAATTTGATGATTTTGCCTGAACCGCTGAAATGATACGATTCATGGCATATATCGAATCAAAGTCATTCGCCGTTACAATCACAGCTCGATCTGCATGCTGCAAAGGCGCTGCAAATCCACCGCAAACTACATCACCTAAAACGTCAAATATCACCACATCTGTATCATCTAACAAATGATGTTGCTTTAACAACTTGACAGTTTGACCAACGACATAACCACCACATCCGGTTCCAGCTGGCGGTCCACCCGCCTCAATACACATGACACCATTAAATCCTTCGGTCACAAAGTCTTCTGGTCCAAGTTCTTCCGCGTGAAAGTCAACATCTCTAAGAATATCAATTACTGTTGGCTGTAATTGCCCCGTTAATGTAAAAGTCGAGTCATGTTTAGGATCACAACCAATCTGCAAAACTCGCTTACCTAACTTCGAAAAGGCCGCTGATAAATTTGATGATGTTGTAGATTTGCCTATACCGCCTTTGCCGTAAACTGAGAATACCTTCGCACCTTCTATCCTTATGGACGCGTCAAGATGGACTTGCACTGAACCCTCACCATCTTGACCTCTCTTTAGGACTGACGATGGCCTTAAGTTACGTTTAGCCAAACCCTCAATTTCGCGCTGCGCCGCATGGGCAGCAGGTGGACTCCGATGATCTAACGGGCTCATGAACAGCTTCTCCCGCAAAATTGATTATTCAACGTCATGCCGCAACTCCTTCCAGTTGATCTTCCAACAAGTCAGCCGCATTTTGAAGCGCTGTCAGCGTATCAGCATCTGGCGTCCAGTAATTTCTATCGCAAGCCTCAAGCAAACGATTAGCCATTCGACTAGATGATGTCGGATTTAATTCAGCAATCCGATTGCGCATATCATTGTCTAATACAAATGTTTCACTGATTCTCTGATACACCCAGCCATCAACCTGTCCGGTAGTGGCTGACCACCCGACTGTATTTGTAATATGTGCCTCAATCTGCCGAACACCTTCAGCACCGTGCTTTAATAAACCTTCAAAAAATTTGGGATTTAAGGATCGTGATCTTGTTTCCAACGCCAATTGATCCCTCAATGTACGTACTTTTCCCGTACCACGGGTTTGATCGCTAATATACACAGTCGCTTCATCGCCTTTAGCGCGTTTAACCGCCCGCGCAATACCGCCAAGTGTATCAAAATAATGATCAACTGTCGTCACCCCAAGTTCAACACTTTCGAGATTTTGATAAGCAATATCGACATCACTAAGAACCTGCTGCAAAAGTGCCGGATTGGCTGTCGCCTTTCCGTCAACACCGTAAGCAAATGACTTTCTTGCCTGAAAAGCATCTGCAAGTTCGTCTTCATCGCCAAACGCGCTCGAATCGACTAATTGGTTTACATTAGAACCATACGCCCCTTCAGCATTCGAAAACACCCGTAAAGCAGCATTTGACATGTCAACGCCAGATTTCTCCATATAGGCAAGTGCGTTAGCGCGAACAAAATTGCGTTCTAATGGCTCATCTGCCATTGCACATTTCAAAGCTGCTTCTGCGAGCATACGCGTTTGCAAAGGTAACAAATCTCTGAATATGCCCGACAAAGTCATGATGACATCAATTCTTGGTCTGCCGAGATCATCAAGCGAAACCAAGTCTGCGCCAGAAAGGCGACCAAAGCTATCAAAACGTGGCTTACAGCCCATGAGAGCGAGTGCCTGACCAATAGCCGCCCCATCTGACTTTATATTATCCGACCCCCAGAGAACCAGCGCAATAGAATGCGGTAAAGTCGGGTGAGCATTCAACAGCAACTTCGCTTGTTCAGCACCATTACGGCAGGCATATTCCGTAGGCATCCGAAACGGGTCAAAGGCATGAATATTTCGACCCGTTGGGAGAATTTCCGTTGATCGAATTAAATCGCCGCCTGGCACAGGTTCAATAAATCGGCCTTCAAGCGCACGTAGCAATGCCGGAATTTCAGTATCTGTCTTTAGTAACTCAGAAACTCGTGCCTTTATCTGTGAATCAGCATGATCAATTAGTTCAAGATACGCCTCTCTCTCAGATTCACTGTAAGGCTTGCCCAAAATATGCAGACCTTCAGGAATCAGTGCCTCTTCGGTCTCAAGCAGCTTTAGCCACAATTTCAAGGGCGGCGTGCCTCCCATATCAACAGCCTGTGCCTGTTCTTCAATAAGCATTTCTAGTTCTTTGCGTTGTGTATCTTCCGGTTCCAAACCTCGCCAACGAGTCAGACTATCTTTCAACTCTTGCAGACCTTTGTACAAACCAGATTGTGCCAAAGGAGGTGTTAAATGTGTGACAGTCACAGCACTTGAACGACGTTTGGCAAGAGATGCCTCAGAAGGATTATTGGCAGCGTACAAATAAACATTTGGCATATCACCAATCAAACGATCAGGCCAATCCTGAGGCCCTAATCCCGACTGTTTACCTGGCATGAACTCCAATGCACCATGCATACCAAAATGCAATACCGCATCAGCATTATATGTATGCCTTAGCCATTGATAAAACGTAACAAAAGCATGCGTTGGGGCAAATCCCTTTTCAAAAAGAAGACGCATGGGATCACCTTCATACCCAAAGGCCGGCTGAACACCGACAAAAACATTCCCAAATTCCCGACCTAATACAAATACGCCGCACCCATCGGATTGAACACGTCCCGGTGCTGGCCCCCAAATCGCTTCAGTTTCCTCCAAAAATGGTGAGCCGGCAACAATATCATCCGCTGAGACATGCGCGGCAATATTGGCTTCCTGCCCATACTGAGAAGCATTGCCATTCAAAACGGCGTCTCGGAGCGCCTCAACACTCTCCGGTAAGTGAATGTTGTAGCCCGCACACTTCATGGCATGCAACATATTCAATAAGCTTTCGAAAACGCTTAGATATGCGGCTGTTCCAACCGCGCCTGCATTCGGCGGAAACCCAAAAAGAATGATAGCAATCTTTTTTTCTTTGTTTTGTTTCTTTCGTAGTTGTGCAAGACGAAGTACTTTTCGTGCCAAAATGTCGACACGCTCTGGACAAGCGACCATTTGCTTGCTGTCAGCCTTGCATACACAAGCATGTGCGCAACCATTGCAACCGGTTGCGTCCATTCGACCACCAAATACTGTTGGATTTGTTGCACCGTCTAATTCAGGCAGCGCAATCAACATTGTTGTTTCAATCGGCCCCAAGCCCTGAGCTGAAGCTGACCATTGACCTAATGTCTGAAATTCCAAAGGATGCGCGGCAACATAAGGCATATCAAGTTGCCGAAGAACCTCTACAGCTGCAACATTATCATTGTAAGCGGGACCACCAACCAACGAAAATCCAGTGAGTGAAACCATTGCATCAATCGCAACATTGTTCCGACCAAGAAAATATCCATTTATTGCTGGACGGGCATCAAGACCTCCCGAAAATGCTGGCAACACACGCATATTTCGCGCTTCAAATTCACGAATAACAGCATCATAGTGTTGCGTATCTGAGCTGAGCACATAAGATCGCATTAACAGAAGGCCAATTGTGGCAACTGGTTCTTGAGGTCCAGGAAGTAGCTCAATGTCTGTTGTAATGCGTTCTGGAAGATCCGGGTGATACAGACCAACGTCAGGATAATCTATTGGTGCAGCAGCGGGTACAGCATTCCAGCTTGCGTGATTAGCGTAACGATTAAGCAGGAACCGTAGCATTGCCTCAACATTGTCATCTGAACCTGCCAACCAATATTGCATCGTTAAAAACCAGGCCCGTAAATCCTGCGCTTTACCTGGAATTAACCTGAGAATACGTGGTAAACGACGCAAAAGTGCCATTTTCTTTTCAGCGGAATTCGACGACGGTTTAGTCGACCCACGTAGCTTTTTCATCAACTTAGTCAGTCCCGAGGACGGTGCCATCATATCAAGCCCGCCCATTTTTGTCAGCTTCACAATTGATGAATCTGCAATAATGCCAACCATGGCATCGCACGCATCACGCCGTGCCTTAAAGACAGGCAGGATTGGTGCGACATGTTCTTCAAGAAACAATAAATTAGCGATGATGATATCGCCTTGCTCAACCGCTTTTTTTGCTACTTCAAATGTCGCTGGATTTTCACTCCATTCTGCTGCAGCATGAATAGTTACTGAAAGACCGGGGTAGTCTAATTCCAGCTTGTCCATGGCACGCCGGGCTGGACCCGCAACATGACTGTCGAGCGTAATGATTGTCACGCGGTAGTGGGGCAATTGCCCGTTTATGGTGCCATCATCTCGCATAATGCGCTTTCGCTTCATACAATGTATCAATATTAATCTCAGACATACCACGTTCAACTGCAAAAACCTCAGTGTTTCTGCGCGCTTTTCCACGCACAAAAAACGGAACTTTCTTAAGTTCTTTTTCAGCCGCTGGAAGCCAAATTACATTTCCGTTTGAATTATTGTCCTCTTTACTACCGTGATAAGATCTTTCATCTAATGGCGTCACTGCTAAATGACCGTGATGCGATGGACCCGCCTCATCATGAAATTCAAAATCCTTCCGAAACATCGTCAGTAAATGCTCTTCCAACCCCATGATCAATGGATGCACCCATGTATCAAAAATAACATTAGCACCTTCAATTCCCATTTGCGGGGAATATCTTGCGGGGAAATCCTGCACATGAACTGGCGCAGAAATAACAGCACAAGGAATATTCAAACGCTTGCCAATGTGACGCTCCATTTGCGTACCGAGAATTAACTCAGGTGATACCGCATTAATACATCTTTCAACTTCAAGATAGTCGTCAGAAATAAGTGCCTCTACACCCATTTCATGTGCAAGCGCACGTACTGCACGTGCCGTTTCGCGATTATAACATCCCATTCCAACAACATCGAAACCCATTTCATCGCGAGCAATACGCGCCGCTGCAATAACATGAGTTCCATCACCGAAAACAAAAACGCGCTTGCCTGTTAGGTAAGTAGAATCCACTGACTTGCTATACCAAGGGAAGTGTAAACATTCTTTATTAATATACGGCTTTATCCCCGTAAGTTCCGAAACTTCCTGGACAAATTCATGTGTGGCATTAACACCGATAGGAATTGTTTTGGTGTATGGGAGACCAAGTTCCCGTTCCATCCATCGAGCAGCAGATTGCGCCGTCTCGGGATACATCAATACATTAAAATGAGCAGCAGGAAGGCGCCTTATATCGGCTGGCGATGACGTCATTGGAGCAACCACGTTAATACCGATGCCCATATCTGCCAATAGCGCTTTGACTTCTCTGATGTCATCACGATGACGAAAGCCCAATCCTGTTGGACCAATCAGGTTTGCGGTTATCTCTATTGTCTTCTCAGCAGGTTTTGCCAACGCCCGCACAATCTGGTAAAAGGTCTCATCAGCGCCAAAATTTTCCTTTCGCTGATAAGACGGCAGTTCCAAAGGAATAACCGGTATGGGCAAACCCATTGTTTCAGCCATTCCACCTGGATCATCCTGAATAAGTTCTGCCGTGCAAGATGCACCAACAATAATGGCTTGCGGTTGAAAACGATCATAGGCTTCCTGACAAGCTGACTTAAAAAGGGTTGCGGTATCCGATCCAAGATCACGTGCTTGAAAAGTTGTGAACGTCACTGGAGGACGATGATTGCGACGTTCAATCATCGTAAACAACAAGTCAGCATACGTATCGCCTTGCGGCGCGTGCAGGACATAATGCAAGCCTGTCATGCTAGTGGCTACTCGCATTGCGCCAACATGTGGCGGTCCTTCATATGTCCACACCGTAAGTTTCATTCAGCTGCTAATGATCGAATACGTTCGGCCCGGCGTAAAGGCCGTGAGAATAAACCTGTAAGGTCACCTGCCTGCTCATAGAAATGAACAGGCGTAAAAACCAACTCAATCGCCCATTTTGTCGCAAAACCTTCCGCTTCAAGTGGATTTGCCAAGCCGAGACCACAGACGATTAAGTCAGGCATCGCTTGACGACAACGATCAATCTGTCGATCTACATCTTGACCCTCTGAAAACACTGGTCCCGTTTGCATAAGGTCCAAATCAGACCCTACCAATCCTTTATGAAGAAAAGGCGTACCCACCTCAATTGCCGTCATTCCACATTCCGTCGTCAAGAATCGTGCTAACGGAATTTCGAGTTGACTATCAGGAAAGAAAAATACTGACTTACCATTTAGCGCTTCTGCCGCTCTTGAAATTGCCTTTCGAGCACGCGCCCGAGGGGCTTTTGTCACGCGGTCAAATATGTCATCCGCAACACTAAACTCATCAGCGACCGCACGGAGCCATGCAGTTGTGCCGCGCTCTCCAAACGGGAAAGGAGCTGGAATATGTCGTGCACCGCGTTGTGTTAAGGCTGAAAAGGTATCTCCGAGGAATGGCTGTGTCAGCGCGAAGACCGTATTGACTCCAACACTAACGCTCATATCAGTATGCGATGCAGGCAAAACCTCAATAGACTCAATACCCATATCCGAAAGGAGCCTAATAGCCTGCTCTTCAACAATGTCCGGCAACGCTCCAACAAGTAACAGATTGCGCTTTTGCGTATCGGGAAGAACAGGAACCATTGAGGCGAGACAAGCATCTTCCCCTTGGGTAAAGGTTGTTTCAATTCCGGATCCCGAAAAATTCAAAATACGTACGCTGGGCGCGTGAGTCTGGCTAAGACGCTCGGCAGCTCGTTGAAGATCAAGCTTAATGACTTCTGATGGACAAGACCCAACAAGAAATAATTGCCGAATATCAGGGCGACGATCAAGTAATTCAGCGACCACACGATCTAATTCTTCTTGCGCATCCGCAAGTCCTGCGAGATCTGTTTCCTCTAATATAGCCGTGGCAAATCGCGGTTCAGCAAATATCATAACACCTGCCGCAGACTGTAACAGATGAGCACATGTTCGACTGCCAACCACCAGAAAAAAAGCATCTTGCATTTTCCGATGAAGCCAGATAATTCCCGTCAGTCCGCAAAATACCTCGCGTTGCCCGCGTTCTTTGAGGATTGGCACATCACGACAACCGTACGGCAAATTGATGGAGTGAACGTCAGTCATATGACCAATCCTGAGGGTTTAGATTGCAACCGCGCGCTTCGCAGTTTGTGCAAGAACTGACCCGCATTGATAGCATATGCCGCATAAGCCGCGAGCGCCAACCACATCTGTTCAACTGGCGATAAAATGCCTGTCCACACCGCCCAAATATAAGCGGTATGCAATCCAATTACGAGAAAACTAAATATGTCTTCCCAAAAAAACGCCGAGGCAAACAGATATTGACCAAATACGGTTTTTTCCCAAATCGCACCTGTAATCATGATGAGATAAAGAAATGATGTTTTAATGAAGATTGACCACGTCGCAATGACATAGCCATCGCCCGTCCAAAGATAGCGAACAACCAAAAGAAGAGAGATGAGAAACGCCACAAATTGTAACGGTGCTAGAACGCCTTGAACCAATGTCCAAATAGTCGCATCACGCCGCGCACGCTGCTCGGGCGTGTAGATCGCTTGCGCATTACTGTGTTCGGCCTGTTGCCGTGACAAGGTCGATTCCTCCTAAGCTCGCTAGCAATTTCTTTTCAGCCTAACGCCAGAAAAAACCAACTGTCAATCTAAACTTACACTTTACCCTGAAAAAAATACACTTTTTTTGAAATTTTTTATTTATATCTACCTTTTTTCCAAATAATTCTTGCATTTCGAGCTCTTTTTTCGGATAATTCACTTTGAATAGCTGATTCTGTCAATTTTCTTTGACATTTTAATTTTTTAATTCAATGATTGCGATAGAGTACATTCTACCAATCAAAGTTGCAGTTCATCATCGTTTCGAACCAGAAAGTCGCATCATGACTTGCGAAGATAAAAAAAAGAGTACTAATCGCCTCAATACAGACGAAGCCAACATATTTGGAATGCTTGCACGAAACGTCATCTCCGAACTGAATGCGCGGCGAGCGCATAATCTCACCAAAGATATTCACGGATTTGTCGAGTCTTTTTTATATAAGCGTGTCGTCAGTAAGGCACATTTTTGCGTTCACAACACCATAAACGACCTACAAGCGTTACAACTCACTTCGATTGATATCATCGACAAGTATATTCCCAAGACTGCGCACGCAATAGGTGAGGCTTGGGTAAACAGTGATCTGAGTTTTGCGGAAGTAACCATAGCCTCGTCACGCCTTCAAACTCTTTTATCCGAAATTGACAGAAGAAATTTTAATACAACTTTTCGCGGTCATCCTCAGTTAAAGATGCTCGTTATTGTGCTCGCACAGGATCAACATAACCTTGGCAGTTTAGTTCTTGCATCGAAATTGCGGCGCAATGGTGTAAGTGTCAAAAATATTCTGGCGGAATCAAATGACACCGTTCGATCAGTCATTCTTGATGGTTGGTATGATGCGGTTTTGTTTTCAAGCTCCCGCCGCAAAGACCTTTCTAACATCATTGAGATCGTAACAACAGCGAAATACCGCATGTGTAATGCGCCTATCTTTGCGTTAGGTGGGATTATTCTAAATCTATATCCAGAATTACCAAAAGACGACTCGTCCCAAAGTTTCGACTTAATATCAAATGACGTTGATGAAATTATCACTTATTGCGCTGAGAAGCAGGTATCTCTCGGCACTCTAAAGCAAGTTATCTGATGGCTGTTAGCGCATTATCTCCCAAGCCGCGTGACTATGACGTCGAGTTAATTTCGCCAGAGTTCTTTCGTGACTTTGTATCAGCGACTTTCGACATTGCGCTTGTAATTTCGCCAGACGGAAGAATCGTGTCAATTCTTAGTAAAGATATGGGTCAATCACTTGGCGATTTAAGCCACTGGGAAAACAAACCTATAAACGAATTCCTTACTATTGAAAGCGTGCCTAAGTTCGAATCTGCTCATAGGAGATTTAAATCCGGGATACGATTACACAAACGTATTGAATTGAATCACTTATATAATTCTACAGTTGATGAAGTTGGTTCAGAATTTCCGATTTGTTACACCCTTCATCGTTATTGCGACACTGACTTTATGCTAATGTTAGGGCGCGATTTACGCCCCATCGCAGAAACGCAACAACAACTTGTCAAAGCCCAAATTGCACTTGAAAAAAACTACGAGGAACAACGAAAATTTGATACCAAGTACCGTGTGCTTCTGAGTAATTCCAGTGAAGCAATCCTATTTGTTTCAGTTCACGATGGCCGCATAAGGGATATGAACGAGGCTGCGGCTAAATTACTTGGTATGGAACAAAGAAAATTGAGGAATGTTTACTTTTCGGAGGCATTCAGAAACTACGATTCAAAAACACTCATTAATGCAATGCTTGAAGCCTCTGCAAATTTGGAACAGGATTTTTTAAATCTGCAAAGTCAGTCAGGAAAAATTTCTTTAAAGATATTTCCGACTGAATTTCGTGTGGCGGATGAACGTTTAATAATGGTTCGAATAGAACCTGACGGAGATACTGTAAGACCAATTCACCAAACTTCGTCAAGCATATTAGCGTTTTTTCGCGATAGTCACGAAGCCTTTGTCTGTATAGATACGAGGGGATTTATCATTGATGCTAACGAGAGTTTTTTACAGCTTATCAATGCGGTTAATGTATCAACAATCAAGGAACGCCCTTTAAGCGACTTTCTCGGACGCGGTCAAATTGAGCAAAAAATGCTGATTGATAATGCCAGAAATAATAAATCTATGCGAGTTTATCCCACCAAGCTTGTGAATGATTTTGGCTCATATACAGCTGTCGAAATTACAACAACGCCTTTTTCCTATCGGGGTGATCTTGGTATTGGCCTCATTATTCGCGACTGTGGTCAAATT
Organism: Aestuariivita sp.; assembly: GCA_026710055.1. Lineage (GTDB taxonomy): Bacteria > Pseudomonadota > Alphaproteobacteria > Rhodobacterales > Rhodobacteraceae > JAPORY01. Next base: position 9,308 of record JAPORV010000336.1, on the reverse strand, counting down.
GAAGGGATGGGAGAACCTGTTAATTCGTCGGAGTTGGAAAGTACTCATCGAAAGCTAATGGATTTAGTTGGCTCTGCGAGACTTAAAGAAATTGTCGCGGAAGCGACAGATGTTGTCGAGAAGATGTGCATTGAGACCGCTGTAAACCTGACGCGAAATAATCGCGTTGCAGCCGCCGAAATGCTCGGGTTGTCTCGTCAAAGTTTGTATGTAAAACTACGAAAATACGGTCTCTTGAAAAAAAACAAAGGACTGTAGTCTTCTCAATACAATTATGTTTGCGACATTTAGTTCAATACAATTTTTTTTGTACCCCAAAAATCAACAACAATTACTGCTATATTCATGAGCCCCGAGCGCAACATCAAATACTTGATGATATTAACCTTATGGCATATGTTGCGATACGTTGATAACGACAACAGATCTTAAACGATGCGAAAAAGTTACGACACAAACAATTCGACGCCAGGTTGAAGGAGGGCGCAATCAGCAATTTGAGAGAACAGCCAGCGAACATTTCAGTGTATAGGTTTCCATCAAAGCCAACACAATCTTTCAGACCTAAATTTCCGGTGCCAAACAAAGCAACTTTGCGAACACTCGGAAAAGACCATTTGTTATGCGTTGTCCTTGGGAAGAGTTGTCCGCGATGTTGGATTTAGATTTTGTCTCAAACGATGCGTTATTGTCACCTTACTGGCGTGCACTTTGCGCCATAAAACACTCTACGTTGTCGCAACCATATCAAGTCCTATCATCCGGTCGCGCTGTTCCTTCGTCAAGGATAGGCATCAGACGCAGATGGTGCATTCAGTACAAAAAAAATCAAGCGGCGAATGAATAACCGTAATACCATGCATCACCGCCAATATCCGGAATGGGTTGCATTACTGATATTAATTAAACCGATCACTTGGTTCCCACCAATGTGGGCTTATTTATGCGGCACGGTCTCCTCAGGAGTACCGCTCACACAAGACTGGCAATTGTTAATCATCGGCATTGTTCTTGCCGGGCCAATTGTCTGCGGAATGAGTCAAGCCGCAAATGACTGGTGTGATCGACATGTCGACGCCATTAACGAACCTAATCGGCCAATTCCATCAGGTCGTGTACCTGGTCGATGGGGACTATGGGTCTCCTTAATGATGTCAGTGCTTTCGCTTCTTATTGGGTGGCAGTTAGGACCTGTTGGATTTGGCGCCACTGTACTTGCCGTTATTGCAGCTTGGATATATTCTTCCGAACCTATCCGTCTGAAAAAATCTGGCTGGTTTGGACCAGGACTTGTAGGATTAAGCTATGAGACCCTGCCTTGGTTTACAGGTGCGGCTGTTTTAAGTGCAGGTATGCCATCATTGCAGATTATCATTGTAGCAATTCTTTATGGAGTTGGGGCACACGGCATTATGACATTAAATGACTTCAAAGCTCTTGAAGGAGATCGAAAGATGAATGTGAATTCGCTTCCTGTCATTCTTGGCCCTGCCAAGGCTGCAAGACTTGCCTGTGTAATTATGTCGTTTCCACAGATAATGATTGTTGGTTTACTAGCCTACTGGCAGCAATTTCCATTTGCAATCGGATTGTCAGTAGTAATTGTCCTACAGTTTTTTGCCATGTCCATTATGTTACGCGATCCTCAAAAAAAAGCACCGTGGTATAACGCAACCGGAGTCTTATTATATATTTCTGGCATGATGCTTACAGCTTTTGCATTACGTAATATTCTTGGATCATAGCCATGAGAACGCTCAGTTGGGTTGATATATTTCGCTTAGGGTGCGTTCAAACATGTTTGGGTGCTATTGTTGTTCTTACAACATCAACACTAAACCGACTAATGGTAGTGGAATTAGCTCTGCCCGCAGTTTTGCCAGGTTTTCTCGTCGCTTTTTATTATGGAATTCAGATTACCCGTCCAAACTGGGGTTTTCGCTCTGACACGCGGGGCAATCGTTCTTTCTTCATTATTGGCGGCATGATTGTTTTGGCGTTAGGTGCGCTGATTGCTGCTTTCGCAATTGACGTGCTTGAGCGATTCTTTGGATTAGGCCTTGCAATTTCAATTTTTTCATATGGATTGATTGGTATCGGTGTTGGTGCATCAGGAACCTCGCTATTGGCATTATTAGCAACAGCGACCAAACCCATTCATCGTGCGGCTGCTGCAACAATTACATGGTTAATGATGATTGCGGGAATTGCTGTTACAGCTGCCATTATCGGTCAATTCCTTGATCCTTATTCACATTTTGTACTTATGCGAATTGTCTCTATCATTGCCATTTCTGCTATTGCCGTGACGTCAATCGCGATATGGGGAATTGAACGTCGTGTAGATGTATCACCGCAACAAGAAAGCACGCCATTTATTCACGGTTTGAAGGAAATCTGGGCCGAGCAAAAAGCTCGTCATTTTACGGTCTTTGTATTCCTATCAATGTCAGCATATTTTATGCAGGAGTTAATTTTGGAACCTTATTCGGGTCTCGTTTTTGACTTTACACCTGGTCAATCAACGACTTTGTCAGGCGTTCAAAATGGCGGTGTATTCTTAGGCATGGTTTTAGTTGGCATCATGGTCACAGGACTACGTTTTGGAACAATAAAATTTTGGGTCATATCCGGTTGTGTGGGATCAGCCATTATGCTTGGATTATTAGCTTGGATTGGTCAATTGGGATCTCATACACCTTTAGTTATTGTTGTAATAGGTCTTGGCGTATTTAACGGGATGTTTGCTGTTGCGGCAATTGGTGCTATGATGGCTTTGGCAGGAGATGGTCGCAAAGCACGAGAGGGAACTCGTATGGGGCTTTGGGGTGCAGCACAAGCTCTGGCTGCTGGTTTTGGAGGATTAATTGGCGCAGCATCAGTTGATATTTTTCGACAGATATTCAATTATGACTCAGACGCCTTCGGCATTGTATTTCTGCTGGAAGCGATATTATTTGTTATTGCGGCAATTATGGCAATGAGGGTCATTAACCCACACGAACTTAAACGACATAGTTTTGCGCCGGGGGAATAGATTGAAATGTATGATGTAGTAATCATTGGCGGAGGTCCTTCGGGGGCAACAGCAGCCGGAGATTTGGCAAAGTCAGGCCATAAGGTCGCGTTACTTGACCGCGAGGGCAGAATTAAACCGTGCGGCGGTGCGATTCCACCAAGACTCATGGTAGATTTTCAGGTCGATGACCAACAACTCATTGCAAAGATTCGTACAGCGCGCATGATTTCGCCGACCGGTCGTAGCGTCGACATACCTATTGAGAATGGATTTGTCGGCATGGTTGATCGCAAGGATTTTGATCCTTACTTACGCGAGCGCGCCGTGCTCGCTGGTGCTGACTATTTTGTTGGGACTTTTTTGGAAATTGAGCGTATTGGACAGAAAAAGCGTGTCATTTTTCGAAATAAATCCAACGGCGAAAGAGTTGAAGTACCGTTTCGCCTGATTATTGGTGCTGACGGTGCGCGATCTAGAGTTGGTAAAGCGGAAGTAAGTGGTTGGGATAAAATCCCATATGTCTTAGCCTATCATGAAATTATTGAAGCACCAAAAGATATCAATTCACCTTATGATCCTGTCCGATGTGATGTCATTTATGACGGAACTATTTCGCCTGATTTCTACGGCTGGGTGTTTCCTCACGGACAATCAGCAAGCGTTGGCATGGGGACGGGGTACACCAATGTCGATTTAAAGAAAGCAACTGCAGATTTACGAAAGGCAAGTGGATTGGCAGAATGCAAAACACTTCGAAAGGAAGGTGCTCCTATTCCACTTCATCCGCTTGGTCAATGGGATAATGATTTAGATATCGTCTTAGCTGGAGATGCTGCCGGAGTTGTTGCGCCATCCTCTGGAGAGGGTATATACTACGCAATGTTGACCGGGCGTCTCGCGGCAACCGCGTGTGCTGAAACATTACGCACAAAAAACGTGCGAGACTTAAAACTAGCACGCAAGTTATTTATGAAAGAACATAAGACTGTTTTTCGCGTGCTCCAATCAATGCAAAATGCCTATTACAAGTCAGACATACGACGTGAGCGTTTTGTTTCTCTTTGTCATGATGTTGACGTTCAGCGCCTGACTTTTGAAGCTTATATGCATAAGAAATTAGTGAAATCTCGACCGCTACCGCATATTAAAATTGGGTTGAAGAATATTGCGCACCTTACTGGATTAGTTAAACCCGAATATGTATGACAATCATGATCCCGACCTGGGTCAACGGCAAATTAGAGCCTTTTGAAAAACTCAAGGCACATCAACTTGGGTTACGACACAAAGCTGTATCTGTATTCGTCCTTCGGGGGAAAGCTGTCCTTATTCAGCGCCGCGCTCTGAAAAAATATCACACGCCTGGTCTTTGGGCAAACTCTTGTTGTACACACCCTGAATGGAATGAGTCGGCTGATCACTGTGCCAAGCGTCGGTTGCGAGAAGAACTTGGCATTACCGGAATTTATCCCGAACATCGGCATAATTTAGAATATCGAGCTGAGGTTGGTAACGGGTTGGTGGAGCATGAAGTGGTTGATGTATATGTGGCAGAAGCTGATAACAACATGCCTTTATATCCGAATCCAATTGAGGTAATAGAAACCGATTGGATTGATTATCAGGATCTCATCCAACAAGTGAAGGCACATCCCGAGAAATTCACACCTTGGCTCAAGATATATCTTAAAGACTATGCACAAGAAATTTTCGAACAAACCCGCGATCTTGAATGACGGGTAAATTAGCCATTGATGGGAAGTAATTTTGTAACTATTCAGTTACTATACATTGACTGACTCATACCTAAATAGACGTAATTTTAAATTTTTTGCACTAATTGAAGACTAACCCCAATAATGATTATAAATCTAGAATTTGAATTTAGTAATTGTTTGATTGTTTCATTACAAGGTCAGTTCTGTTAGGAGTAATTGAAATATAAAAAAAATCAAAGTCGAGAGTTACAGTTGACTTTTATCAATATGGTCGTGGGATTTCTCATGCAGTATGAAATTGATTCTGACGACCCAAGTAATCGCATACTGAGGATGGCCTCACCATCGTTTCGCTCCAAAGCATACCGGCATCTTTTAAGTCTTTGGCCGACAAGCAACCGATTGATTGATTCGACAGCGCACTTTCTCATAATTAAGTTTCTTTCTTTGTACATGGCATTATTCATGCAATTTCTATTGCCGATGAAATCATCAATCTTAAGTTCGAAATAACGGGATGTTTGCGCGCAATAAAGCGCAGCGCTGCGATCACTGTGTTTATTCCTTTTGTTTTGGTCAGGAGGATATGACACCGTTCCTGCCATCGTTGCGAGCCGCACTCACTCGTCCTGCTATACACTGTATCCAATATCTTTTTTAAGTTTCTGCGGTATAAAAACCTTTAAGAGGTACTCTGCATCAGGAAACACTTCTCGAAAAACGCCCATTGTCATGCTCCGTTGGTCGTTGCAATAAGGCGTTAAGAGTTTCACCAACCCTGACCAACCATGTAATCCATGGCCATAATAATTAAAAAAATCCGAAGTTATTAAAGACATAGTATTCAAGGATCATATTTTCTAGAGTCAGAATAAGGACTTACAATTAAGGATTATCACTTTGATCAATTCAACAAACATTGCGTTAGAAGAAGAAAATAGGTTTTCTTCAACCATCAAGGAGAAAAAACATGGCTTCAACCATCATTAAATTTATTTCGATTATCACCATAGCTTTGATCATGAGTACAAGTCATGTCTTGGCTCAGAAATCCGACATTACAATTGGAATGCAGCTGGAACCCCCTCACTTGGACCCAACCAGTGCAGCAGCACAAGCTATCGATTCAGTCGTTTATTCTAACGTTTTTGAAGGCCTAACAAAATTCCGCCGGGATGGCGCTATTGTTGAAGGAGTTGCCAAGAGCTGGGAGATTAACGATGCCGGAACAGTTTACACCTTTAAATTAAGGGAAGGTGTATTATTCCATGATGGAACTACAATGGATGCAGAAGATGTGAAGTTTTCTCTTGACAGAGCAAGAGGTGAAGACAGCCAAAATGCTCAAAAAGCACTTTATGCCGGCATTCAAGACATTGAGATCTTGGATTCATTAACTGTAGAAATTACGTTGAGTGAACCAAATGGTAATTTCTTATTCAATCTAGCTTGGGGTGACGCTGTCATCGTCGGACCCGAAAGTGTTGAGGGCATTAAACAATCCCCGATAGGCACAGGACCTTATAAATTTACCGATTGGATACAGGGCGATCGAGTCGAATTAACGCGTAATCCAGAATATTGGGGAACTCAACCGTCGCTCGAAAAAGGAACGTTCAAGTTTATCTCTGACCCAACTGCCGCTTTTGCTGCGATGATGGCAGGGGACATTGACGCGTTTTCTGTCTTTCCTGCACCGGAAAATCTACCGCAGTTCGAAGCCGACTCACGATTTCAGGTGTTAGTTGGATCAACTGAGGGGGAAACCATCTTGAGCACAAACAACCTTCGCCCACCGTTTAATGACATAAAGGTTCGGCAGGCACTTGCGCACGCGATTGACCGAAACGCCATTATTGACGGCGCAATGTTTGGATATGGCACACCAATTGGTACACATTTTGCACCACATCATCCAGCATATTTGAATCTAACCGAACAAAGTGCTTATAATCCCGAAAAGGCAAAAAAATTATTAGCAGAAGCGAATCTGCCAAACGGGTTTGAAACCACACTACATTTGCCACCGCCGTCTTATGCCAGACGTGGCGGTGAAATCATTGCAGCACAATTGGCAAAGGTTGGTATTAAGGTTGAAATTATCAATGTCGAGTGGGCACAATGGTTAGAAACAGTTTTTCGTGGTAAAGACTTCGGCCTTACGATAGTTAGTCATACTGAACCAATGGATATTGAAATCTATGCGCGACCAGACTACTACTTCCAATATAATAATCCAGAATTTCAAAACTTAATCTCGACACTCAATAAAACAACTGATCCAGAAATGCGAAATAAGTTACTTCAGGACGCGCAACGCATCATTTCAAATGATTACGTCAATGGATATTTATTTCAACTGGCTGCTTTAGGCGTTGCAAAGACGGACATCCAGGGACTTTGGAAAGATCTTCCGACTGCTGCCATTCCTCTCGCCGAAATCAGTTGGAAAAATTAAAAGCCAAAGTATTCGCCCGGTTGCTTCAAGCAACCGGGCGAATAACCCATCACAAAATACCACGATCAATATATTATTCTTTTGCACTCCAAAGACCTTTTTGTTTTATCTCCTGATAAGCTTCATCAAATGACAAACAAGCGCGGGAGATTAAAATATCAATTTCTTCCTGTTGAATAATTAGCGGTGGTGCGGTTACGATGCGTTCCTTGACGTTTCGCATAATGAGATTACTGACAAACAACGCTCTCTTACGATCTTACCTATCATACCAGCCTCGGCAGCGAATTTGGCTCGACTGTTCTTGTCTGGCGTCAGCGCCAGAGACCCCAGTAATCCGATAATTTTAGCCTCGCCAACCATCGGATGATCAACAAGTGCTTCCCATTTTTCTTTCAAATAAGATGCCGCAATTTCTCGAACATGCTTAATAATATTCTCCTCCTCAAGAATACGAAGATTTTCGAGCGCAACGGCGGCTGAAACTGGATGACCAGAGTAGGTGTACCCATGATAAAACTCTTGTTGACTGATAACTTCTGTGATCGAATCAGAAACAATTGATCCGGCTATCGGCTGATATCCAGATGATAATCCTTTCGCAATTGTCATGATATCTGGTTGAATATTCAACGTCTGCGATCCGAACCAATTCCCGGTGCGTTCAAAACCGCAAATGACTTCATCAGCAATCAACAATATTTCATATTTATCACAGATTTGTTGAATCTCGGGCCAATAACTATTGGGCGCAACCACAACACCTCCAGCACCTTGAATAGGCTCCGCTATAAAAGCAGCTATGCGATCTTCACCATACTCTTGAATCGCCATTTCTAATTCTTGCGCACGAGCAAGTCCAAATGCTTCTTGCGGCAGATTGCCACCTTCTTCCCACCAATTTGGTTGGTTGATGTATTGGATATCTGGTATCGGAAGCCCCCCTTGATCATGCATGTCGATCATTCCCCCAAGAGAAGCCGCACCGACTGTTGACCCATGATAAGCGTTATACCGAGAAATAATGATTGTTTTTTCTGGCTTTCCTTTCAATGACCAGTATGTTCGTACCAACTTAATGTTGGTATCATTCGCCTCTGATCCAGAACTTGCAAAAAAGACTTTATTAAACCCTTTTGGTGAAATTTCTGAAAGCTTCTTGGTTAGCGCAATTGCAGGGACGTGAGTCGTTTGAAAAAAAATATTATAATAACGGGGTTCGCGCATTTGGCGCGCAGCTACATCAGCAAGTTCGGTCCGACCATAGCCTATATTCACGCACTATAAACCTGCCATTGCATCAATAATCTCTTCACCCTCGCTGTCTGTCACCCATAGCCCACGGGCGCTTGTAATGACACGCACGCCTTTCTTGCGTAGTTGCTCACCAATAGTCAAAGGATGCATGTGATGTTCAGCATCCAATGCTTGAAGTTCAGGAGTGGGTAAGAAATTGCTGATAAGTGTCATCACGATCACCTCCAATGCAGTAAAGACAAGAAAATCAAAAAGCTATTTCTCACGGGGCAAAACCTCACCTAACGTTCAAAAATAAACTAGAAACAACAATGTATCGCAATCACTAATTGTTGGAACACCCTATTTTCATAAATAGTGTCTGTTAAAAAACCCCTAAATTCATTAGTAAAATTTTGAAAACGTGTACTTTTCTGATGCGTTTGTTTCTGCGAAGATTTCCGATATTTGGTACAATTTCTTAATATCTTACATGATTTCCGTTGAATCAGCCAATCTTCGCTAAATTGAAGAACAGGCGTCCACATATTTCGGTTAAGTCAACACGTTGAAAAATATACTTTTATGCATGGTAAACTCTTGAAATTTGAGAAAAATAGGGGTTTTTAACAGACAGTAACTAGTATACCATTGTTATTGAATTGATGTTAGAAGCTGGTAAATTGTTGTCTTATTTGTAGTGAATGGTAGTGAGTCGTCTCATTGATAACAATACCACATCCCGATTGGTTTGAGCAGGGCCGTTTCTGAGGTCGCAACATCGACGACGGATGAGGAGATAACATATGAGGCATAATGATGAACCCGAAGGGACGAAAGTTTTATCATGTTACGCTGGATACTGAGGAGCGATCGT
>JAPORV010000456.1 GCA_026710055.1 Aestuariivita sp. | reverse complement strand
AGCGGCTTCATCACCGGCCAGACCTGGTACATCTGCGGCGGCGCCAGCCTGGGAGGGCTGGCGTTGTAGATGTCTCACTCATGCTACGCGGTTGATGCGTTTGAAATTGGCAAAGGCTGTACAATCTGAATAGAGATCTCGGGTAGGTCATGGGTGTTTTGATAAAGTTATCACTGAATAGGTGGAAACCACTTTGATATGGCGAGAAGAAAAACAATCAATGTAACGGGAATAGAAAGATTGGAAGGCATCCCTTACCATGATGCTTGGGCAGCATATACATGCGTCAACTGTCGGAAAATAAATTATGTCCGGATTGGGCAGAAATTACTGATGCCCAAAAAAGCTGTTGAGAATTGTGTCTGGGAGTGTGAGCACTGCCATTTCAGTCACAGCAAAGAGTCTGAGTTACCATTTGAAAATTGGGAGGATGAATACAATGCCTCCGGGTCTGTGACTGCTATCAGGTTTTGGGAAGGTTTTTTTCGCACGGCAACAGAGCACCCGGAGTCATATTGGAAACAATGCAATGTTTGCTCTCGAATATTGCCCTTCAAGGCATTCAGCAAGCATTCAAGCTGGGGACCATTAGAGAGGCAGATGGAATGCAGAGGCTGTAAGGGAGCAATAAACGCGATATTGAATCCGAAACGAACCAGACAGCAATTACATGAGTCAGCTGTCAGGAGAAGAATTGCCGATTTATTTCTCAAGGAAGAAAACGAAGCTATCGACCTGCAAAAATTATTTGACCGCTTTGATCACAGGTGTTTCAAAACAAAAATCCCTTTGGATATCAGCCAACGCAACTCATGGGCTATAGATCATATCCTTCCGTCAAAATATCTTTATCCTCTCACCCGACAAAACGCTGCATTACTCTCAAGAAGTGCTAACGAGAATAAGCGTGATAAGTGGCCAAGCCAATTTTATACGAATAACGAATTGATTGATTTGGCAAAGATCACCGGTGCATCGCTCGAATTGATATCAAGCAAGCATCCCATTAGAAACCATGACATTGACATCAATAAAGGGGTTGAAAGGTTTTTACAGGTGCGTGAGGAATCTGACTTGCCAAAACAGGTACAAGAAATCAAAAAAATACTTCAACATTACGGCCTGATAAGTCATCTTTCGCCTGAAAATAAGAAACTGTTGAATTTGAATTAAACCAACACCAGATACTGGTGGGATGTCACTGTTCCCTTGTCGCGTATTCCGTGTGATTCGCAGTGAGCAACATTTTCGTCGAATAAATCAGCTGTACGAAACCACCTCCTGCTCACTTTCTTCAGTTCCGTTGCCATGTCACACTTAACGCTTTTCCCAAGATGAAATACGCAAACCCCATCTCTCTTTAAGCGTTCTCGGGCTTGCTGGAATATGTTTTTATAAACGGCGAAGTCTTTTTTCTGTTTTTCTTCAATAAAAGAATTGACTTGATATCTAAAATCATCCTCCGACCAACCTGTGAACCATATTCTAAGCCAATTCGCTAAATAAAAACGTGTGCTTCCAAAGAAAGGCGGCGAGGTGACCACGGCATCTACATCGCTGATTTCCTGTGGCCAAACAGCAGTCGTGTCCTGGTTAAAAATTTTCCCGGGAGTAAAATTGATCGGCAACTCCTTATCCAGCGATCTGTTGACTTTAGCAGTGAGATTTTTGATTAAATCCTTGTATATAAATTCTCCGTGCGGGGCGTAAGGCACGATCGGATGTGACTGCCTGCTTAACGCATAAGGGCGATTGCCATGCAGGATGTGTAAAAGAGCAGATATAACCAGCATTTCGCTGGAGTTTTTCGGATAATTCTCCTTAAAAAATCGTCTTGCAAGTATAATTTCCCTAAGTGTTTTGTCCTCGTAGTATTCTGACAGGGTTTTGTTGAATCCAAATTTTTTTGCTTCACTTATTTCGCATTCTGAACACTGGTTATATTGGATAAAGCTGTGAAGTCGTTTTATGTAGTTAAAACAGGCACCTCTGGTGTGTATGGAAACTTTAGCTGATGAGATGTAATAGGCAGGCGTGCTGATATCAATGCCATAGGATTTCGTGCCATTCAGTGCTGCCTCAAACGGTATTGTTCCTACGCCGCAGAAAGGATCTAAAACCTTGCCGCCATCAGGGATAAATGTTTTGACCAAGTGATGGGCAATCGCCGGTTTCAGTTTACCTTGATAAGAACAGAGTGAGTGCAGGCCATGCCCCCAATTTCTTTTGGAGTACGGAAGTTCTTGATGAGGCAGTCTGTTTTTAAAATCCTGCCACACTTCAGCTTGAAAAAAAGTGTTGCTAATGCGCTTTCTTTTATCTGTCGGCTTTCTACGTTCAAATACCAGTAAACTCTGGCTGAGTACTTGTTTATTTCTGGACCGACGCCGGCGCAACAGCTTCTTTTCCAAGAAGGTATACCCTGACTTTTGCAGTATCTCTGTCAATATTTCATCAGTGGCAATGTGAACCCCGGCAAAGATAGAATCACCGATGTCAACCAATACCTTTGACTGCTCCGTCAGATGAGTGGCGAGTTTCAAAAAAACGTCATCCATATCTTCAAAATAGTTACGGGCCATTTCCGGTATACGTTGGTCATAGGCATGCTTGCCGAGCAACAAAAAAGTATTTTTGAGTAGTTCGCTCTTGTTTATTGTTTCATTCTTATTATCTGACACACTTTTTAGCTTGACGTCATTAATGCCGCTCGTTAAAGCTTGATCCCGAAAGTGCCTCAGATCATTCTTGAACTGGATGTAGCGTAAAAACCAAAGCTCAAGTTTGGTGTTACGGAAGTAATTTGTACCGTTCAGGTATGGTGGGCTTGTAATGACTGCATCAATTACAAGATCATTTGCAAGATCAATATTTTTAGCATTAGCCACCACGAACTCGGGAGCGAGAGCTAGAGCATAGTCCATTCTCATAATGTCTTCTGCCATTTCAATTAACTTGGCGGGAAGAAATTCACTCAGTTCTGTGTGCTCTTTTTCTAGTTCCTTTTTCGTTTTAAATCGAACATCACCGGCTTTTTTCAAACGAGAAACAGGAATTAAGCCAGACAAAACTGCAATGGTTATAGCGTCAGCCAAGAACCTGTTTTTCAGCTTTATTGCGTCTATGTAAGAACGGAGGCGGAGTATGTCAAGATAGACCCTTTCATCGAAATAGATACTGTTGCCGAATAAAGCGTGGTAGCTTTGCCGGAGGTGCTTGTCTTCTTCAAAAGATTTGATGCTGGAAAAAATTTGACCAGCAACCTGCCGTAACTGAGCAGCGAGCCTCTGTCGAACGACCCCGTCAGAGTGCAGTATTGACAATTTGGCTTGTATCAGAAATTGCAGGAGAGGGTTAACTTCCGAATAAATTGTCTTTATCCCGAGCGGGACTGCTGCAAAGATGGTTGTGCCGGTACCAACAAACGGGTCATAAATTGTTTTGCAGCTTTCAAGTGAGTAGTTTGTGATTAATGCTTTGATATAGTCAGGCGAATAACCCTCAATATAGGGATACCATCTCTGAAAGGGAACAATTTTACTTCCGGCAAAAGTTATATCCCGTGACCTTATCTTTTCAATGCCGTTAATGTGCTTCTTGATGAGTCTTTTGGCAACTTGGTTGACAGAGCGTTCTTCTTTTCGAGCAAACAGTTCTAATTGTTTGTAGCTGTTTATGCCAATGATTTCTCTGATTTCCTCACTACTGAACCCCTTTACCTTGCCGTAGTAGGGCGCCTCGGGCTCGCTGAAAGCAAGCGTGATAGCTTTTCCGCCTGTGGGGTAATCACTGAAATAGAGTGATTTGAAGTATTGTTTTGCCATAACTATGGTAAAAATACCATAATATGATGGTTTCTTCTAATTTTTATTTATGTGCGTGATCCAACGATAAATGTGTTTTACGAATAAGACCCATGACCAAAAAAAATATAGCATCCGGAAGATAGTTCGGTGTGGGTGTAGAATTAAACTCCCCATACAACAAGCCCCGAATAAAAAATAGCAAACAGCGTCAGCGCCCAGACACAGGCGGCGCTGTAGCGGCTCAGGGCCGGCG
>JAPORV010000350.1 GCA_026710055.1 Aestuariivita sp. | reverse complement strand
GATGGGACCTTTTGATGAAACACCGCCAGCGCCGACAGGAGGCCATCTTTTAGGGTGATGGACCGGGTACGACGCTCATCGGGAAGCGCGGCAAAGGAGGTGCCCACACTCTTGAGCAACCTTGGCATTGATAGATACTTTCGGAAGGACTGTTTCATGAATCTGCTCGCTTTTTATGATTGTTGCGAGCATTCTCACATATTCAACTCAAAAGTCTACGAAAAATTTTTCTATCGATTTTTGTAAGCAATTGAAATGAATGAATAAAAAAATTAACGGGAATTGCTGCAGAAAAACTTTATTATTTCGATCATTTTTAATCGTTATTGGCGATCATAACATTTGCTTTTTGGTGACTAAATATAAATTAAATTTAGTCAAATTGAGGCTGATAGTACGTACTTTCTGTGAAGTAAAAAAAGTAAATAACTTTTCTCTGAGTCCTAATATACTCTTGCTTATTTGAGTTTTGAATTTATTAGAATTTTGAAGATTCAAGCGCGACAATAATTGAAGAAAAATCTTGAGAAAATAAACTCGAGTTACCAACCAGAGCTCCATCTACATCCGGAATTGCAAATATGTCTGTTGCGTTATGAGGATTAACAGAACCACCATAAAGCAGACAAATTTGCGAAGCAATTTCGCTACCAAATCGTTTGTTGAGTTGCTTTCGCATATGTGAATGGACAAGGTGAATTTGATTAATGGTTGGTATTTTCCCTGTCCCAATTGCCCACACAGGCTCATAAGCAATAACCAACTGCCGAGCGTCTTGGATATTAGGTATACATTCCTTTAATTGCGTGACCACAACGTCTAGTGTTATATTTTGTTTTTTCTGTTTCGCTGTTTCTCCAACACAAACAATGACGGTTAAATTACAATTAATTGCGGCAGTAGCTCTGGCGTAAACATCTTCATTTTGTTCATCATAGCTGTTTCTGCGTTCGGAATGTCCTATAATTACATATCTTGCTCCCAAGTTATTCAACATATCTGCTGAGATATCGCCAGTATATGGACCGGAAGTATCATAATGACAATTTTGCCCGCCAATTTGCAAATTCGAATTGTTAGTAATTTGAACTGCTTGATATATTAAGGTTGCGGGAGGGCAAATAACGATCCCGACTTGACTTTGTTGGTGAATTTTCGTGAGTGATTCAATGTCTTGAAGTTTTTCGATGGTCCCGTTCATTTTCCAATTAGCAACAGCAAGTTTACGTTGCATAGCCACTTCATTCACACACTACTGACTTTATTTTCAGTAGAATCACGACTTGTTTGTTTGATAACTAATTTGTCTATATCTTTAAATTTAATCGATTCACCACAACCACAGGCATCGGTTACATTAGGATTATTAAAGCGAAAGCCACTATCTAATAAATCTATTTTATAATCAATTTCTGTACCAAAGAGGAACATCTGTGCCATAGGCGCTATTAGAATACGCGCACCATCCTGTTCAACAATTTCGTCATTCGAATCTTTCTCATTCACATATTCCATTGTATATTCCATCCCGGCACAACCGCCTTTCTTGACACCAATACGTAGACCAAAGTGGTTTTGTTTATTCATCAGTTTGACGATTTGAGAAACAGCAGATTCTGTTAAAGTGACAACATTCTTTGTTGCTGTTTTAAACATTTTTAAATTCCTTAAGTATCCATATTGCCTAAAAATTTATCTTTTTAATGGATTACTTGAAATATGTTTTATTACATAAACCCAAGTTCTAAACGGGCTTCATCCGACATCATGTCCATTCCCCAAGGCGGCTCCCAAGTCAAGTCTACATCTACCTGCTTCACCCCGGCAATCGGCTCAATGGCACTTGCCACCCAGCCCGGCATTTCACCGGCAACTGGACAGCCAGGTGCCGTTAATGTCATTATGACATTAACTTCATTTTGATCAGTAATTTCAATCGTGTAGATTAAACCGAGTTCATAAATATTGACCGGAATTTCAGGATCGTAAACAGTTCTACAAGCTTCAACGATACTATCATATAATGGATGATCTGTTGATGATGGTGAGATAAGAGGAGCACCTTCAAGTGATTCAGTAGAATGTTCCATTGTTGCCTCGTTGCTTTCCGACTGATTTAATAAGGAATATTTGCCCATTGGTAAAGAGGTCGAGTAGAGCTATTTGATAAATTTTTGCTAGTTACTCATTATTTCGGCGGTACTTTACATCATTTCATTGAATTTTATCTTGTCAGTGAGATTGAAGTGCCTGTTTATGAATTTTCTTGGTGCGCTATTATGGGATTATAAATGAAACGATTACAGTCATTATCATTGAGTTTGATTAAGTCGTAATTTTTAAGTATCGCATGTCGTAAATTCAACATATTGTAGCAATGATTTTTTAAATGACAATAATTGCGGATTTCAATGTAATGATACCGGTTCCCTATTCAATCTTATCAAGTAAGTCAAAATGCTATTTTACATCACACAAGCATACTATGACAATTTGCAGATATCAAAGAGCACCTCACAAGGATGACTGAATTCAACTTTCGACTACTTGCGACAGATAACCAAGCGCGTGCAGGTGAAATTCATACTTCTAGAGGACTTATTCGCACGCCGGCATTTATGCCAGTGGGAACAGCGGCGACTGTAAAAGCTATGTTTCCTGAAAGTGTTAAAAAAACTGGTGCTGACATTTTGCTCGCCAATACATATCACTTGATGCTACGACCCGGGGGCGAGAGAATTAGTCGGTTGAAAGGTCTGCACAGTTTTATGAATTGGCCAGGGCCCATATTGACGGATTCGGGCGGATTTCAAGTGATGAGTCTATCAGGTTTGAGAAAACTAACAGAGAATGGTGTTGTGTTCAAGAGCCATATTGATGGTGCACACTACACTCTAACGCCGGAAAATTCCATTAAAATTCAATACCTGTTAGGGTCTGACATTAGTATGTGTTTTGATGAATGCTTATCACTACCTGCAAGCCGTGATCAGATTAGGCAAAGTATGCAACGTTCAATGCGTTGGGCGCTTAGATCAAGAAAAGCTTTTCGGGAAAGACCAGGATATGCTCTCTTCGGCATACAGCAAGGAGGATTAGAAGAAGACTTGCGGCGTGAAAGCAGCGAAGCACTTTGCGAAATTGGGTTTGATGGATACGCAGTTGGAGGATTAGCCGTAGGGGAGGGTCAAGACGAAATGTTACGTTGTCTTGACTTTGCCCCTATGCAGTTGCCACTTGAAAAACCGCGATATTTGATGGGAGTGGGGAAACCTGATGATATTGTTCAAGCAGTTACAAGAGGCATAGATATGATGGATTGCGTGCTGCCAACACGGTCAGCTCGAACTGGCCAAATATTTACACGTTATGGTTCTCTAAATATCAAGAATGCGCGTCATCAAAATGATCCTCGACCATTGGACGAAGTTTGCCTGTGTCCGACTTGTCAACATTATTCAAGAGCGTATCTTCACCATGTTTTTCGAGCAAAAGAAATCATTTCGTCAATGCTGCTAACATGGCATAATTTGCATTTTTATCAAGATATTATGGTAGGAATTCGTCAATCAATTTTATCGGGTTCATTTTCTGAATGGTGTGTTGATTTTTTTCAAAAGTGGCAACAAGGTGATATTGATCCGATTTAGAAAATACAAGATGATACCTCTTTGTAGTTTTAACTGTAAGTTAATAAACTGCATATGATGATTAATTTTAAGTTATTCTCTTCCGGCTTTCTGAAAATAGGAATTGAAGTCCAGATAAGCCTATTTGATATCTAGTGTCTGTTAAAAAACCCCCCTTTTTTGACGCCCGCCCGAGACGAATGTGAATTTTTTTCATCGCAATATCAAATTTATTGGGGAATTTTACCGCATAATTGCCGATTACCCGATGTCCGGTGGCCTCATCAGGCCGACATTTCCGCTAAAATGACGTAGCAGACGGACTCCGCCTGTCCGGTCAGAAGACTGTTTTTTTTGAATTGATGATTAAGCAGCGCGACGGTGCTGTCGCTTCAGACGCTCTCGCTCCTTCTCACGAATAAAACGTCCCAGCCGCA
>JAPORV010000087.1 GCA_026710055.1 Aestuariivita sp. | reverse complement strand
GGCTGGGACGTTTTATTCGTGAGAAGGAGCGAGAGCGTCTGAAGCGCCAGCAACAGCGACGATGTTAAGGTGACTGATGAGGTTCCGGATGGATTTTATGGATATTTCGAGGCCGTGCGGAAAGAAGTGCGCCGAAATGAAGCAACGCCTGCTAGAGAAACAGGTGTTGTTGGTGTCTTTGGCGCGAAGTAAAATATCTCTTTAAAAAAGAGATCGTTGAGGTTTTGGTACATAATACTACTCGGAAGACGTATAAATAAATATGGTATACAAGATATAAAAATTACTATATTGAGTGTCTGAATAGTTACCTTGGATTTAATACAAAGAGTGAAACACTCATGAATACTCCATTATCAAAGGATCAAATAGAAAAGCAGATTAAAGAAGTGATTAATCGCTATTTACGAATAGAACAGAATTATCTTGGTGATAGTGGTCCTCCTTATATTACTAACAGTGAAGGACAAAATCATATTTTCGTCGCCGTGAATTTCAAAGGCAAACTTCTAAAGAAAAAAAAACAGAAAATACACAATGACCTTCTTGCTAAGATACAAAATTTAGTAAAGGATTATGAGATTAAAATATTTGTTGAGGATGAATTGGAGAACGCTGACGAGTATCATGCCGGCATGCCATCTCTTAGATAACCTCGTTTTATTTTGTCATTCACATAAGCTCTTTGTTGGTCGAAATTCTCTCTTGAGCTAACGTGCAATATTGACCAGAACGTTCAATACCAACCCATTGCCGTTTAAGAATATCGATGTTCTCTTTTGACCGAAGGTTCACCAACCTTGGTATTTATTCATCACGTGATCGTGCTCTGTAATTGGTTCGCATGCAAAGGGAATCATGGCACAGATGGTTTGTTGTTGTTTGTATCATATCCACAGGGAACGCCATATTCCCTAATTTGATTAGTCCGCCCGTTACTGAACGTTCGGATCATTATCATCTGCATCGGCATGGTTTTTGGTGCCATCATAGTCAAAGTCATTATCGCTCTCTGTTTTCTCCTTTACATAATCCTCTCTGTTTAGCGTCCATTCTCCCCACGCGATAGAACCATCGGCATTTGGGCTGCAAATCATGCGCCGCCATGCAGGACCGCTCGTGCTACAAGCACTCCAACTAGGAAAAGCGGTATACGGCGCCCATTGCGGATCGTCCGCGCGGATTTGCCCACTCTGGGGACCATCATCGGGCACTAACGCAGCAACTTTTAACCAATCGGCCGAGCGACGCCCTTCGCGTTCCTCCCACTGCACGCCCGTATAACCTGAACCACAGTTGGTTTCATCGCGCTTTTCAACAAATTCTTCCGGGGTGGTCATGGTGGTGCCCACGGTGCAATTCGCCTGTTCCATTGACCATTCGCCATAGTAAATACGATCCATGGCCTTGCCACCAAGGTTTGCATTAAACCGCAATTGACGGATGGTATCATTCGGATTCGCAATGGGCGGAAGCAAAGGTCCAGCTGTTGAAGTCTCAGAAGTATGAGCGCCCGCGGGCTCTAACCCCCCCCCCCAAGAATCAGAGCAAGAGTCATCATCACACTCATGCAGCGCGGAATCAAAGAATAAATGGACATAGATGTCATAGAAGTCTCCTTACGAATCAAAAGGCGATGGAGTCTTAGTCGTCGATACGTCCACTTCAAACGGATTGGTGTCATCATGACCTTCTCTCGATATCAAAGCCGCTAATCGCGTGGTCATTTTCAGAGAAATGATCGTCTCTATAGGGCTAAGAAGACTGAGAAACGATTCTACCGCAGAATTGAGTGGATATTCTGCTGTTTTGGGCGTGTCGTCCATTGCTAGCACATGAGTGGCGTAGGACTGGAGAGACTGAATGATGGTGAGGATTCTACCCGCTGCCTTTGCAAGAGCGAACTGATAAGAATCATCTCCTATAAATGAGGCACTCACCCCCATTGTTGCTGGTACGTCACGCGGATAAAGAGCACTCTCCACTTCATCCACTAAGAGCAAAAAAGTCTTGGAAACCCTCGTGACTGAGCGCGTAATATTTTCCGTGCTGAGTTCAAATTCACCATAGCCTGCTTGATGATCGCGGTGCGAATCTCCATTCAGCGGTTCAATCCGTGCTGCAAGCGCGCTCCAGTCGTTTTTGCTTACATCCTCTGGTCGTTGCGATCGCATTTGATGCGCTAATCGCTCAATATTGTGAGTGTGTGTAGGAGTTACTTTGCGGCGCTTTAGCATGACCTTGACGAGATGCTCCGCCGCCATTTGCGAATTTTCAATAAAGAAGCCACAATAATTCTCTACATCGTCATATAAATGACCTTGCTTGTATTTTTCAATTTTTGTCAACGCTTCAGTAGCATAATTTAAACTTTTCAAGATGTCCGATCGCCAATCTTTTGGCAGAATCAACGCGGCAGGTGCTTCCGAAGGTGATTGATTCATCGGCCAGTCTCCAATAAGGGGGTGCCCATCCTGGGCAATTTGTTGCGCAATACGCCCAAAGGCACACCGGTCCTGCACGATGATATCAGGTGTGAGTGTGAGAACATCGAGATTAGTATAACCATCAAACGGCGCAGGCGGTGGGGTGCGCTTGGATTGGATAACATGCTTCATCTTGGGATCATCAACGACAACCGCAATGTCCCAGTCACTGTCGGGACGGGCGGTGCCGCGCGCTCGTGAACCAAAGAGTAAGATGGCATGCACATCAGGCCACGTTTCATAGGCTTGTTGACAAATTACAGTGAGATGCTGACGCGAGGTGATTTGTGGCATATGATAAAGCCCCCGTTTTGCACATTTGGTTCTACTATAGAAAGATCAGTAGGAAATCATCATCTATCTAGCGGAGATATGTCAGAAGGTCAATATATAGGGGTGTTACAATAGACAGAAAGGTCTTCAATCTTCGTCTTGATTGGGTAGTTTCAGTATTATAGATTATCTGTATGCAAGGTATTTTTAGAGTGCCTGAACATATTCTTTAGAACCGCTCTATTTTCCCATATATTCCTGATATGGATTGATCGGTTGATTTATGTGGCGACGATGTCTCCGTACGCACAAGGACGGATAGAATTGATGAACCCTTTTGGATATAATGGTGTCATTTTCACGCGCATGAAGGGGAAAGCGCATGGCCATTATCACATTCTGCAGAACGAGAACGTACGATGACGATACAATGGAAATTCTACGGACGGCAGAAGGAGATACGGGAACTTAATGACTTCGTTGAAAATCATCCACGCTTCGACCTCATTGCTATTCGCGGGCGCCGGCAAGTTGGCAAGAGTGATCTCATCCGAACATTTTTTGAACGTCAGACAGACCGTCGTGCTATTTTGTGCAAACTTGAAGACACCGATACCTCGCACGACGCCTTCTTCGACCGTCTCGCCATAGCCACTAAAAAGATCGACCCACATCTTCTTGCAGATTTCACAGTAGACGAATACGAACAAAACAACCGTTTCAGCACATTAACGGAACATCTCTTGCAGCAGAAATGTGTGGTTATTCTTGATGAATTCCAGAATATTGGTAACACGGGCAACCGGAACATGCAGAGCCAGTTCCAGCATTTAATTGATGACCTTCGTCACCGAAATCGTAACCCCTCTGCTCCGTATTGCCGGTTGATTCTCCTAGGGTCCGAACAGCAGCGCTTCTGGGAGATGCTCAGTCATCCGCGCGCACCCATGTACCAGCGTGTCAGAAAATCCATTCATGTCCAACCTTGGACATTTCCGGAATTTAAGGAGATGGCTTTAGACCAAGGGTGGAACCGTTGTCCCAACCGACTCCTTACGCTCTGGACGGCTTATAATGGATTGCCAAGACATTGGGAACGATTCCATGAGGATACTCCTAGACTCAGTGATTTCTCCCAAATTCCTGATGATGGTGAGTGGACCCGGCAGTTCATGGAGTGTGAAGAGGCGCACCGCCAAACACGCGACGGGGCATTCCATCGGCAAATGGAGATTGAATTGCGCGAGTCAGACCGTGCAATCGTGAGGTGGTTAGCCGAAAAGCCCGAAGGCCGGAACTTAGCGACCGACCTCAAGGCACCTGCTGAGCGC
>JAPORV010000054.1 GCA_026710055.1 Aestuariivita sp. | reverse complement strand
TTTATATCTTTTTCAATATCATCCAGCAAAAATGTCCCGTTGCTATAAATCTTTTTATCGGAGATACGCTTGGCTTTCATGGCATTTATAGTCTCTTCTAAAATTCTGGATGCTTGCCATGGATTCGGCACGATGTTGGAAAGCCGTCTTACCATATAAGCAAAATTTATTTCTGTAGATCCTTGTTCTGTTTTGATGGTGTCGTGGGAAAATTTAGGCTGCCCTTTATCGTCTTCTATATCCATCTTTGTATGATGCACTTTAAGTTTGTCAATGTTTTCCAGTTGGAAAGCATCTTTGTTGCGGTACGAGATCTTGGAGAAGTCAATGTTTTGAAGGATGTCTGATTCGTATCTGATATTCCTCCATAATTTTTTATCTTTATGGAGGACTCTAGGCAAGAAAACTTTGGTTCGCTTAAGTCCGGTTCTCCTATACACTAGTTCTTTCTCAAACTCGCTATCCCCCCCTCTGATATAGTCTATCAAATCGTCCATGCCTTCTTCTTGTAGGCCTTTCTTTATTCCTTCAACCACTTCTCCTACGGTTGGGTTATAGCAGAAAACATAACTCTCGTTCAAGGATTCATAAGAAGTTTGCTGGGCATAAGGTTGTCTTAAAATTCTGCCGATTAGTTGCGTCAATGCTTTTTTAGATTGGGCATTGGATAAGATTGCCAACACATAAGCATACGGACAATCCCAACCCTCCTGAAGGGCATGTTTGGTAATAATAAATCTAACTTGTGAGGTTTCGCTTAGCAGGCTTTCGTCTTTGAGTTCGTTTTTTTCTGCGGTCTTTATTTTGATGGTGCTTTCATCAATGCCGAGTTTTTCAACTAAGTACTTCCTAACATCTTCGGTATGAACGAACTGCTTTTCTCTTTGCTCCTTACCAGTTCTCTCTAGCTGTATAAGCATGATAGGGCGAATGTATTGCTTGGACTTTTGATAATGATGTTCACAGTGGGTGCTTAGTTCTTGTATTTTTTCGTAGGCTTTGCACAAAGTTTGTTTCCAGTCCCATTCGCCGGAGTTAATAATGTTTATGGGAAGCTTGATCATTTCTTCCTCTTTTAATTTCACCCCAGAGACGCTTACCAATATATTGCTCAAGTGTCTTTTCATATTGGGGGTTGCAGAAAGTTCTAAAATAAACTTCGGATTTAAGCCGCAAATTGTATTTCTAGCTAGGTCGGAATAGGCGCGATGACCTTCGTCTAAAATAACAATGGGACGGGCTATTCGTATGGCGTTTCCTAAACTGTGCTTGACGGAAATACGCTTGACACCAGACGACACGGTTTCATATTCATGGCAATCTAGGTTTTTGGTGGTATTTAGTAAATTGTCGTTTGCATAGTAATCGTCGGCTTGAGGGAACAAAGAAATAAAATGCCCCGAGTCCTTAAAAACCCTCAATGATTCTTTGGTCTCCCTGTTTGTGGATTGGAGCATAATAACCATGACACAGAGATAGTTTTGTATATCTTGAGACGAAAAAGCACTTGTCTTCTCCAAGATTTTAACTCGCCCCGCAGAGGCTCTTTCAAAGATATTCCTATACGGGTGGTTCCTATCTTTGAAGTTTTTTAGGGTTTGTCTATAGATAGCTTCGGTGGGAACAATCCATAAAACCAAACCAGTATTTTCTGAAAAATAATCGGTGTTTATTCTTTCAACGGCGCATACTCCCAGCAGAGTTTTGCCTCCACCAGTGGGAACCTTCAGACATATATTAGGAATTGGGTTGCCCAAACCATCTTCTTTTTCTATATACGGCAGAACTTGGATATTTCCTCTGCTGTCCTTGAATTGCGGTAATTTCTCTTCCTCGTTTAACTCTTCCCATGTTTCACGGCAATACTTCTCTATTTGTTTTTCCTTTCCGCGACTTATCTGAAATTCCACCACCTCTTTTTCGTCTAGGTAATGTGTTTTGAGCGTTTGTAAGTAATAGCCCAGCTGTTCTAAAACGAGTTCTTGGAATTCTTTCAACTGTATCATCGGCTTACGATTTTATGAATGGCAAAGGGCAGTTGGCAAAAAGTAATTTTTTCTTGTGAAAGTTCCTTTAGAGAGTAAAAACAGGCAGAAGCAAAAACAATAGCTTTGCTACATTTTTTCTGTTTCATGATTTTTTGGATAAGCTCTTTTCTTTCAAGACTTAAGGCAGAATCGTTACTAGCCAGAAATTCTTTGTTAGGTTTATAAACGACAAAAAAGGCAGTATCTCCGTCCACTTTTGCGATGTAAAAATTGTTGTTCGGCTTAAACTTCCCTAGGGTATTCCCGGTTGCGGTATAAAAAACATATTTAGAAAGTGCCTCGTAACTAGGCAGGGATTTACCTTTTAACAGATTTTCCTCGCTGACCTCATCACCCAAAGTGCAGTAAGTAAATGAACCACCCAAACCGTTTTTTAGGCTTTCGTCTTTTGCTTTGGGTACGCCCTTTATAACTCTGCGAACACGCTCTGCGGTAATTTTATCGGCATAGTCTTCGCACTCCACGAGGATGAATTTGCGATTGCCGCCATCTTCTTTGTTGAGATCAAGAACCGCCTGAGCTGTGGTGCCAGAGCCGGCAAAGGAATCTAGAATTATCGTATCTTGACCGTTTTTGCCAAGAGTGACTCCCAAGATTAATTCTTTGATTAGAGATACAGGTTTCGGATAATCAAACTCAATTCCTGTCTCCCTTATGTCATCAACTCCTTTGGATGAAAGATGTTTTAAGACACTGTAAAACTTGCTTCCGTCTTCCTCTAATTTACGAAACCTTGCAACTATATGATATTTGCCTTTTTTAATAAGTCGGTATAGTCCGTCTTTTATACCTTTATCAATTTCGTTTTTTTTCTCTATTCCTTTATACTCGGATATTTGTTCATAATAACAGGTACCATACTTTCCGAATTCTTTTCTGAGCCAATCTTCTTCAAGCCAGTATTCAACGCCGTCTTTTTTTACAATTTTTCCACGCACGTCTTTTTTTCTTTTCAAAGGATTAACTCTGGATATATCTTTAGCGTAGACTATTACATAGTCGTGCCCTTTTATTACTTGTTTTGCAAGACCTCCTCCTTCTGCTCGTATTACAACAAAGTCGGAAATAAAATTATCTGTCCCGAAAATTTCCTCCATAATTGCCATCAGCCTAAATTGTTCATTACTATCAATACTGATGAAAATAACCCCATCCTCGCTCATCAGTTCTTTCAGTAGCGACAATCTAGGCCACATCATGCAAAGCCATTTGTCGTGTCTTTGCAAATCGTCCAATTCCACCGTTTTGCTCAACCATTCCTTTATCGTCGGACTATTGACATTGTCGTTATATTTCCAGCCTTCCTTGCCGGTATTGTAGGGTGGATCAATATAAACGCATTTTATTTTCCCTGCATAACGCGGTAGTAAAGCCTTCAACGCATGGAGATTGTCCCCGTGAATGATTAAGTTGTCGTCAAGAGAAGGTTTTTGTTTTTTTCCTTTCTGATCTTTAGGTGGCAGAGATTTTTTTTCGTCAATCCTTAAATCACGAAAAGGCACACCCAAATGATAGGAATGGATGATGTGTTTTCCCTTAAAATCAAGAGTCGGCAAAATCCCTCCGTTTACCTTTTGGGGTAATGCAAAGATGATAGAATTTTTTTATGTAGTGTTTCAAGGGCACCTCGCGGTTGTTTGGATGATATTGTATAGCATTTTGGAATCTTTGAGGAAAACATAGGTTCTAATTACTCTTAGTTGCAGGAAATTGATACGAAAATATGGGGCTGCAAACATGGATGGTTCACAAATACGGTAGGCCGAGTTCGGTGAACATTGCTTGGTCAAACTCTTCGTCTACTCTTAGTTGTGTTTCAAGTATCCAAACATTGGCTGCTATTTTATGTCCTTGCTCGGCAAGTTCCAGCCATTTCACACCGTCCTTGGCAGTCATTACCACCGGCAAATTGTCATCAAACTTGAAGTCAACCACCCGATAAGCATGGTGATCCTTAAAGGCATGTTTAATCGGCAACATGCCGAGCGACTCTAAGGTCTCAAAAAAACGCTCGGGATTTGCCAGTGCCGCACATGCGTGTACGCGCTGCCCCTTA
>JAPORV010000149.1 GCA_026710055.1 Aestuariivita sp. | reverse complement strand
TGTCTCTTCCATGAGAGCGTTCGGAGGTTGGAGGCATGGGTTGTGTCTCCCTGATTACGCATCATGACATCACACTGAAGGAGCGATGGGACCTTTTGATGAAACACCGCCAGCGCCGACAGGAGGCCATCTTTTAGGGTGATGGACCGGGTACGACGCTCATCGGGAAGCGCGGCAAAGGAGGTGCCCACACTCTTGAGCAACCCTGGCATTGATAGATACTTTCGGAAAGACTGTTTCATGAACCTGCTCGCTTTTTATGATGATTGCGAGCATTCTCGCATATTCAACTCAAAAGTCACCGAAGAATTTTTCTATCGATTTTTGTACGCAATTGAAATGATTGAATAAAAAAATTAGCGGGAATTGCTGCGCAGTAGGCCGAATCTTAGGTAGTAAGTTAGTTTGCAAAAAGTATTTTTGGGTATTCACAATATACATATTAAAAGTTAATAATTATTGATACGTTGTTTGGAAACCCTAAGTGGAGAAAAATAACCACCATACAAACCCAAAGCCACTAATTAACCTGACTCTGTGAGGCGAGGAAAAAGGGCGGTAGCATTGGCGGCAAACATTGATTCAAAATTTAACTTCGGAGAGACTTCAGCAACAAGACTTCTAACGTCTGGTTAATCACAGTTGTTGGGTTGATTCCCAAGGAGATAGATGAGTGACACAACATAAAACAAACAAAGATTTATTGGATGCGCTTCATGAGGCGGCTGGCAGGGAAATGACACAAGAAGAAGTGCGCCAACAAAGGATTTCATTCGTATTGGATATGATTGATACAACAAATGATATGACCCGTGCGAACGTGGCTGAACTAATTGATAATCGTGAAGGTAAAGTTGTGTGATTATTCATGACTTAACTGGTCAAGAAACTCATACCAGTTATCAGAATTTGGCAGCTTCTAACGAACTACGACATTACGAATTTCTCCGATCTATTGTTGAGGCAGCATTGGCTCTGGATAAACAGTTTTTGTCACAAACTGTGCTTAAAGCACTCAACTTTCATGCTATCGCTTGCCTACATTCAAATGCGGGAATGTATCGTCCGTGCAGAGTTACAGTTGGCAATAAGAACGATTTTCCAGAACCGTGGCAAATTCCCGATTTGATGGACGATTTTGTAAATTCAGTTAATCGAAGATGGACAGACTCTGATGCTTTGTATTTGGCTGCATTTGTACTTTGGCGATTGAATTGGATTCACCCATTTATCAACGGAAATGGGCGAATAGCTCGCGCTGCATGCCTGTTTGTTTTGTGTTTAAAATCGGGTGGATGGCCGCCGTATAGCCCAATTTTACCGGAACTCATTCGCCAAAATAGAGATAAATATATCGACATATTGAAGGTTATTGATAAATCCAATTGTAATGGGGAACTGGACTTACAACCAATCATAGTTTTCTTGTTTAAGTTACTTCAGCAGCAAGTGGATTCGGAACAAACGCCGCAATAACCAATACTTCGTTACATAAAATCGAAACTCAAATTTTGTGAATTTCCGAAAACTGAATTTATATCTCTTTAGACTTGTAATCAAAAAAATACAAATGAGTATCATTGCTGATTCTTTCCGTCTGTTTCTTGTGAATGAACATCAGCAGAACTGCGACATTTTTGTCACATAAAATAAGTGGATTAATTTGAAACGCGATAGGTTTTTAAGAAAACTGTAAGCTATTGCTTTTTCCTATTAACTTCGGTTAATCAGTTTTTGAGATTAGGTTTTGCCTAACTCGTTATAGGCTAAAAGTCATAGGTGGATTTTCTGCCAAAGAAAATTAATTAGGAGAAATAAATGTCAAAGAGCATTAAACTTTTTGCAATTGTTGGTCTTTTTGCCGCTCTTACGGCGTGCGAGAAGAAAGAAGAAGTAATGATGATGGAGCCAGAGCCAATTTCGGTAGAGCCAATGCAAACTGGAAAGCACAGCGGCTAAGTGATGAGTCGGGGAGAGCTTCCAGCTCACCCCGGCTATTTTCCAACATAAATTAATCGATTGTTCCAAAAAATTGGCTTATTGCGGTTTACCAGTTCATGTTCATTAAACTCCGATTCACATTTACCACTAAAAAATTTAGCGCACTTACCTCGGACAATTTTTTGTCGCAAATACGTGCGAAAGTTGTACTGATCATTTCACAACTTACTTCTGCGATTTTCAACTTGCCGGACAATATCATAAAATCGATCATTACAGCCAATACACCGTGCGCAACAAACCCAATGTCTTTTTTCAAAAAAACCTTTAACTCAATGCTTGCTTAAAAATCCTACTTTTTGACAAATGCCAAACGGTAAGTTTGAATTTTGGTTATAATAATTATCAAATCTATGAGGGATTCGTCACACAAACTCCCATCGCCATGCAATAAATTCAGTCATTAAACCATCGAATATAATGAGTAATATTTTTGTCTTCTTTTGACAGCGGTTTCAGGATGTTTTACGAATGTTCACACATTGAACATATCTATTTTAATAATTGGCAATATTGCGCTTAAATGTGCTTGAACTATCTTCACTCATTTCTCCATATCATTCTCATTGAATTAATTGGTGAGGAGATTTCAGTTTAATATCTTCTATTGTAAATTACCAGTCAACGGTTTTTGTCGGCAATGCAGTGGTCTTATCAAGCCACAACGTCACGAACCAGCGTCTCTCAGCCGGAAAGACATCTTATGAGGAATTGACGCGTTTTGATGATTTTCTGGGTTGAGTGCAAAAAAACAGCAAAAGAATGATTTTACGTACGTGTTTATGGCAGTGATAAAAAGCAGAAGATGCCAGAGGTGGTGACAAAATCTTATTGTCAGCGCTCACGTGAACTGGCTAATTGTGTGGAAGCGCCAAAAGAAAATGCCAATATAACGTTGACAGCATCCGGTTTTATAAACGGGGGCAAACATGACAAAACTTTCAGTTGAAGTTAATCACTTTCTCGTGGAGGTAGGACAGTACTTTGTATTCTTCTTTGAATTGAGAGCATTATGTGCAATCTCATGGCTCTTCAGAAAAAAGAGAAGTGATGGTTGATCAGTACAATAAAGCGTGCGGTAGGGCATCTCATCCTTCTGAATTCCAGAAAAAAGGTTTGATATAAAATCGCTTACTTTTGCTCAAATTGAAAATAGGTTCTTCAGTTCTATGGCCGCAATGGCAACATACACCTCTACACCTGAGTCAATAAAACATGCGGTAATTTTTCGAAATGCCTTCAGTCATGCACAAGTACAGCTATTCAGAAATTACTATGGCCCGTTGACATCTATGGTGCGGCGATGATCCCTGCAACCAGATGACTGCTCGTCGCGAAGCTCGATATTGTCTTGTCGTAGCGCGTCGCAATCGCCCGGAACGCCTTGATTTTGGTGAAAATATTCTCAATCCGGTATCAGTCGCAGTAGGCGTCTCAGTCAAATATCCGTTGAAGACTTCGGTTCGTCTTCGGAGGAATCACCGTCTCCGCTCTGCGGTCTGCGAAATCCACGAGTAATACGTCCGCGTCAAAGGCCTTATCGCCGATCAATCTCTCAAATGAGAAATCGTCCAGAGGCACAGTAACCGCTAGGGCAGATCGTGGCTCTGCCCGATAGAACAACA
Organism: Aestuariivita sp.; assembly: GCA_026710055.1. Lineage (GTDB taxonomy): Bacteria > Pseudomonadota > Alphaproteobacteria > Rhodobacterales > Rhodobacteraceae > JAPORY01. Next base: position 482 of record JAPORV010000149.1, on the reverse strand, counting down.
AAACGGATTAGTTTTCCAACGGAATCCGTGAGTGCCACATCTTACTCGTCAAACCGTCTGTTGAGCGTCCGATGCCCTCACAGGAACCCCCTTTGGGTTCCCAAAAGCCTTTGTATGTGTTTGCATGATTGGACTATCGAACAATACGACTGAGACACCCAAATCATCCAATAAAATACTAAAACTACGGTAGCTATTCAGACACTAAATATAATAATTCCAACATCTTGTATACCACATTGAGTTATTTTATCTGTTGAGGTAATTGCAAAACTCCGCATTTAAGCGAATTTCTCCCGCTTTCGGGCATTTTGCTGAAAATCAGAAGGGACATGTTGCCTTTCTTTATCTATGAAAAAAGGAACCACAACATAGAAAGGAAATCACAACATGTCCTTATTTTCATTTATATCATATCTCGGGAATCGATTTCAAGGGGAATGATGCCCTGCGTTGAGCACGGAACTCGGCCCCTTGAATGA
>JAPORV010000032.1 GCA_026710055.1 Aestuariivita sp. | reverse complement strand
AGTGAGTTTTTTCAAGATTTTACCGGGGAATTTGGGGTTTTTTGACAGACACTAAATAGGACACTGACACTGTAGGCCTAACTACACCTGTACGGGTCAGCAAGGCCTGGTGTGTGTGGCTGAACTCCACATTCGGTATCCTTGCTGTCCTCAATACGCAGCAGAAGAAACTCACCTATCCGAGTTTCCCCCTGGACGGCTTGCGCACCCTACCGGTGCCGCGCCCGGACGATTGTGACATGGCCTTGATGGCGGATGTCTATACCCGCTATGCTGATACTCCCCTGAAACCGCTGCCTGAAATTCACACCGATCCCGTGCGCCAGGCCCTGGACGCCGCGGTTGCCGAGGCGGTTCCCGGTCTGCCCATCGATGCACTGGATCGATACCGGCGCGGGATTGCTTTGGAGCCCAGCGTGACCACCCGGAAGGAACCGTTTCAGCTGGTGTGATCGGACCCGCAGGGTCTTTTTGCTTGGTATTCTTGAACTGGACATACTTGGGTTTGTACTTGGCAAACGCGGTCCTTTTTTCCTCAATGACCTTTTCCTGTTTCGGAGTTACGCTTGACTGTAGTAACTGATCGCTTGATACATCAAATCCGTCGGTTCGGGCAGTGTCGCCAACATTGCTTGCTTGTCCGTCGTCACGTCCCCGTCGCTCTCCCACAGTATCTCCGCTAGTGCGTCGCGTACGTCTTGTTGAAGAAGTGCATCGTCAGATCGCTCACCGCTTCGTCCAAGTAAAACCGATCTCGGTTGCTCATCTGCACCGACCCGTCGTTCTTCTCCTCGAGGAACTGCAACGTCGCCGGTGACCCGATTGTCCGGTCCTTCACGAGGGGTTGAAACTGTCTCTCGATCGCCATCTGTTCCCAAGGATCGTTCTCAAACATCTGTTTTTCCTTCCAGTACAGCTCGGTGTAACGGCTTGCAAACATCCGAAGTTTGGTTGCATTCAGAAATCTACACAACAATTGAAATTATAATTCGGAAGGAACCGTTTCAGCTGGTGTGATTAGATCCGGAGTTCTTCCATGTGTGCGGCAATCAGAACAAGGGCGGTAAGATGATGACAGAATAACCGACCGGGCAGTGATGTTTGTTATTCAAAGTCTTCGGGTATTGTTTTCAGCATCTTACATGCATCAATCCATTTTTCAAACCCATCTTCCAAGTCCCACGTTTTTGCCAAACGCTTCAGAAGTTCGTATCGACGGTTTTCAATGTCGACGGGTGTCCATGTTTTGTATGCGTCTATTTCTTTTGTAAGTGTAAATGGAGATGAGTTGCCCGGGACAAAATATTTTTTCTTTTTCAGGTCAAATTCATAATTTTGTGCGGCGGAATTTTTTCGGCAGTCAAGCAAGACTAAGTTGCCTAAAGAATGAACCCATTGTTTGTGATCCTCGTCAGTAGGAAACCATTCCTGCCATTGGGATTGTTTTTTGATCGTTTGAGGGCAAACATGTTCCACCGAAATTGTCTGGTAATTGTAGTGGGCCGATGCATCTGTTGAAGCCTGGTCCAAACGCAGTAAAATGGGTTTTACGACGGAGGTCGTTAGATACACATTACCACCGAGTTCTGTGAAAAGCTTAAGGGCTTCTTGTCGCGTAACATCCAAACCGGAATCTTTATGATCATCTTCCTTACGATCCAAGATAGTCAGCACTTTTGCATAACGTGATATGCGTGTGTTAATATTCGCCCGTATGACAAAGAGATAGTACGCTAATCGTTCAAGCTTAAAGATGAAATCAGACACATTGTAGGATGTGTTTCCGTCGTTGTATTGCTTTAGGCAGAGGAGCAGGGGTGGGAGCCAGTCCTTGTTGTCAAGACGGTTAAGTGATTGCATTAAATCTGCGGTTTTTAATCCAAATTCACTTTGGATTTTGACTTGATCAAGTGATAGCAAAAATGCGTCTGCATAGGGGTTAAGAATTTTGTTGATGAAGTCTGAAGGCTCACTTTTAAATGTTGAAACGTCTTCAGGAAAACTTTTTTCGAGCGCTTTGCGGGGTTTTTCTCGTTTATAGATCATTCGAATATGCGTAAACAGATCGTTAAACTTATCCCGTCCTAAATCGGTTTCGATTGCCTCCCAATCTTGGGACAGTTTATCTTCGTTGTCCGCACCGGCCCGTTCGAGCAGATCGGCCTTGAGGATGTCGGTAGCAGACAGGTCCAAACCTCGTGCGTTCAGTACCGTGAAAATGCGTCGTGCGGCCGTGTGCGTAGGAACTTCCACAACCACCAGATAACATTTTTGCAAGAGAAATTGCATTAAAGCATCACGTTGTTCCTCATCCATTTTTTGCAGGGTATCGTGGATAATTTGAGTGTTTTGAAGGATGCGAGCCTGTGAATCCTTATACTGGTCGATGGGCGGCAAGTGGTTGGTTTCACCACAGGTCTGCACATGTCTTTCAAAGAATGCCTGATCCTTCTCCCTGAGCTTGAGTCGGAGCGTTTCAGGAAGATTTTCATCTTTATTGGCAATCTGTTTGATATATTTTTCGCGGGTTGATTGTGTTGTTTTATCTTTTGTCAAGTCACGCATCACGCTGAATAAAATGGTCAGTGTCGTGAGACGTTGCTGCCCGTCAATGACTTGTGCATCCGGGTTGCCGGGTGTCTTGACCAGAACGATGCTTCCCAGAAAAGTGATTTACCGGGTAAAGACTAATTCAGAAAATTTCCTCTTATAATATTCGTAATTGCCTACTTCCTGGAAATGTATCAGCCGACCACTCAAAAATCTCTCACGCCGTATAATCGCCTTCATTATTTGCGTCTACGTTAAACGGCCTGGGTTTTCTGGCAAAAATAAAGATTGAATTTGCAATTACGTAAAAATCCGCTGAGTGGCGGTAACGAGAGAATTAGAAAAGGCTGCTCGAAAGCAGCCTTTGTTTGAATATATAATATAGACTTCACGCATTTGCATCCATAGGCAAGATATCTAGTCCATTACGTTCAACGAGATTTGTAATCTTTTTAATGTCGTCTAAACTGTATCCGTCTTCATCAGGAGGTTTTGGAATCACAAATGGAACCCCGTCTTCCGTTTCAAAGAATGCTGTGTTGGGCGTGTCTCGTTCTCTTTTTCTTCTTGCGCCCTGCGATTCCAGTTTCTTTCTCACCATATCAAATGTGGTCACGCTGCTCGCTTCCATTGAGAATTCAAGTGTGCGGCAGCTTTTGTCTTCTTAATAGAACCGTCCTTTATCTTTGACAGACGTTCATTAACTTTCTTCTTAAATTCCAAGAATCTTAGAGAGGGTATAAATTCTATGTCCTCCCCATAATTCTCAAGAAAGAGAATATTGAGAACGATTGCTACTTCATCAAAAGCAGTCTTGAGATCTTTATGAGCAACTATCAATCCAAGAGCTCGATTATCGTCAGAATAGAAAAAGTTAGTGCCAGAGACATATTCATATTTCACTTTAATGGACTTTTTTGATTGTACCATAATGTCACCTTTTTCTTTGTAGCCTAACAGTCTAATCGGGCTGCATGAATCTGTTATAGATTTATAGAATCTATAAATGCAACCCCTCTATGCATGCATTGTTATTATGAAATTTTGATAACAATGTTATCAAAATTCGATAACTCGTCGAAATTCAGAAGTAAAGTCTAGGCCAACTTATATCTCGCGGCCGCGTATCAGACCACCACTCTAAAACCTCTCACGCCGTATAATCGCCTTCATTATTTGCGTCTACTTGGAACGGCCTGGGTCTTTCTGGAAAACGGATCGGATCATCAAGAAGTCGAATACTTCTAATCTCTGATGCTCCAAAGACCACGACGATTGAAAACGGCTGGTTGTTCCTATGGAAAACTAGGCATTCGTTTTGAAATTCAAAATAATCAGCTTCAAGATAATGCCCGTCATCGTTGCATAGGCATATACTGTACTTGTTCATTTAAGATCGCTCCTAATACAATAGGGCAATATTGCCCTATTGTATCCTATAAACTAAAGCAAGTCAAGATTAAAAAAAGGAATTTAATCTAATAGTTAGTGTCTGTCAAAAAACCCTCATTTTTTATGAATAGCAAGACTTTCGGCCGGATTTCTGTCGTGCAAAACCGGCGATTTATCGGAGATTT
>JAPORV010000129.1 GCA_026710055.1 Aestuariivita sp. | reverse complement strand
AACCTGCTGGCTGTGATACGCTTCAATCAAACCGAGAACCGTGTCACGGGCGTCACGATTGCACCATAAGGCTTGTAAGGCATAACAGAGAACTTCGGTATCATCGCGGGAGTTAGGGTCAAAGCTGAGTTGTTCGATGGCAGTATTGCCAAGAAGGGGTTGTATTGCGAAGGATGTGCGCATAATGTGACCTTTCTTTCGAGAGATTCTGGCGAAGATTTGCTGATTTGGAGCAAATCTTGGTTAATATTGATGATATTGTATCAAATACCTGCAATCTTCGCCAGAGAAAAATGACAAAAGAGTCAACTTTTTCAGCGTTTTAATATCGAATTTAGGGTTTTTTTACAGACACTAGATAGGGGGCAGCGTCTTTCGGGTCCGGGTCTGGAGAGTGGCCTGCACGTCCCACAATCCCTCTTCGAACCGGTCTTGGCAGGGCGGGATCAGACCCGTCTCCTTGTGTTCCCGTGCGGGCCTTGACGACGGTGCCGGGAAAGATTTCGGTACGCCTCAAAAAGCCGCTGCTGTCGAGAACGACTCCAAGCGCCGCTCCTTCGAACGCCTATGCTTCGCCTTGGGCTGGCTGCGCACGTTTCTTTTAAAGTCCCTGTTTGTTAGATCATACAGCGTGACGACCGGCTGCAGGTTGAACAGTGTCTCGACCGCACCGAACATGTGATCTTCCCATGCCGTCTTGTGTTTGAAGAGGTGATCAGACGTGCGATAAAGCGCCCTATCGCTCAAGGTGCCAAAATCGATCTCCAGCAGCTCTCCGGTGGTGCGGGCCGTGCAGAGCCAGGTGGGGGTGGACCGCTCGGATCCGGGCCGATGATGGTCGCCAGGGCCACAGCCCTGCTGCCGCTTGTTGAGGCCCAGAGAACCGAGCACACTGGAAATGTCCAGCAGCCTGAGGGCCTCCAGCGCCTCTGTCTCAATCGCCGTGGGAAGCGTCATGAAATTGAGCGGCACCGGACGCGTCATCAGCTCGTCCACTCGCTGGCATATCAGCCACCAGGCCTCTTTCGCAAGATAGAATGTCCGGCCAAGATTCAAGAGCGTCTTCTGGCGGACCTTGTCCCCCTCCCGCCGGCTCTCGACCAGACGGGGTCACATAAAGCGAGCCGTTCTTGGCAGTATGGGTGCGGGTTCGAATGATAAACAGACTCCAAAGGGTCAGCGGATGGACCGCCGCAATCAAGCCCAGAAAGCTATTCTTTGGGACTACTTTGGATAATTCACAGCCAAGAAGTCATGAAACCATTGATTTTAAAAAAATTTTCTGCACATTTTAAAAAATACTAAAATCCAACGATCTTAAAAGAAATTTTGTTAAAGATAGGTTAAGGAGCAACAAGCAGAGAATATCTCTATTGATGAGCACCCTAGAGATCATGATGAGTGGTTGAGCGGCAGCTTCCAACGTAATGGATGTATCTCTCCCCATTTTTTTATAAATTTCAAGAGTCTGCCATGCCTAAAAGCGCATTTGTCAACGTGTTGAATGAACCGAACTATGTGGGTGCTTTTTCTTCAATTTGGTGAAGATTGGCTGATTTAACGGAAATTATGTAAAATATTAAAAAATTGTACCAAATATCGAAAATCTTCGACAGAACAAACGCATCAGAAAAGTACATATTTTCAAAATTTTACCAGCGAATTTAGGGTTTTTTAGACACTACTTAGCGTGATGCTAACGTAAAGAAAAGTTGTAGTCTAAATTTAAAAACCGCTCTTTATTTGAAATTGAGGTTTAAGATTCCAATTTTGGTACATTCAACAAGAAATAGACGCTCAAATAATGCCACAAAATTATCACATATTCAGCTTTGGATTTGAAATTATCACTGTATTATGAAATGCCTACCGCTTACCGAACGTTTACTTAACAGACACTAAATTATCATCAAAACAATGAAAGAAAAATAATAATTGTAAAATGAAACCCGTTCAAGAGGAGCATAAATTAAAGTTACTTTGTAACCGGAGATTCTGGCATTGTATCAAAACTGTGATGAACTTGACCGACAATGAGAGGGTCGGGTTTAGTAACTACATCTTTATCTTTTTTTGGGTAATCTAAAGAATCAAGAAAATGCTTCATACAATTCAATCTAGCACGTTTTTTATCATTTGACTTAATGATTGTCCAAGGTGCATCAGCGGTATCCGTGTAAAAAAACATTGCCTCTTTGGCCCCAGTATATTCATCCCATAAAGCTAACGATGCTTTATCAATTGGACTTAACTTCCATTGCTTCAATGGATCCTGCTCGCGATCCTGAAATCGTCTCTGCTGTTCTGTCTGAGTAACTGAAAACCAGTATTTGTAGAGTTGTATACCCGACCGTACCAACATACGTTCCAAATCAGGAGCTTGACGCATGAATTCCAAATATTCACTTGGTGCACAAAAAGACATAACCCGTTCAACACCTGCGCGATTGTACCAACTTCGATCAAAAAAAACGATTTCTCCAGATGTTGGTAAATGTTGAATATAACGTTGAAAATACCACTGACCGTTTTCCTTTTCATTGGGCTTCTCGAGCGCAACGATTCGGGCACTACGGGGATTAAGGTGTTCGGTAAACCGTTTAATAGTGCCACCTTTCCCAGCCGCATCACGACCTTCAAAAATCAATACAAACTTTTTTCCAGTTTTTTTCGCCCATATCTGCACTTTCAGCAGTTCAGCTTGTAGTAAAGCTTTTTCGTTTTCATAAGAAATTCGGCTCAACTTTTTTTTGTAAGGATAAATTCCGTGTTCGAATGCTTGCCTTAGATCTGTAAAAGTCGAATCAAATTGATGATTATCCGGTTTAGGTACAATTTTACTGTTGGTAAGTCTTTCAGACATAGAATACTTTCGACATTAAAACCGTGAAAAATTGTCAATAACAACTTTAGCAGGATGTATTACTTTAATCAAGATATCCATTATCTATATCAGCAATTCCCGCTAACTTTGGTGAATAGTAACGAGTGTTATTCGAACTCTAAGTCTTTGAGAAAACTAGAAAAAATGTTCCAAAAATAACATTAAAGTTTCAATTTTGATTCAGAAACTTTACGAAAAATAATTTTTTTAAATTGTGTAACTATATGAAAATAAAAGAAAAAATATTTTAGCGGGAATTGCTGTGCCTATATTTTTTATCTTCTTGACGTTCTGGGCTTTTTTGTGATGATCTATCCATGTCCCGTTTTTTATACCTGCTCAATATTTCTTATTCAATGTAGAGATAAACGAGGTGAACTTGAGAACAGAAATACTCTGTTATATTCAGAGCATATATCAATTCAGCCCATTGATATCTGTTAAATTATTTCAGCAAATGGAATATACTGAGACGTCAAAATAAGGCGCTTATACGCTTATCTTGCCAAAACGTCATTTCCGTCAAACCCCTTGAGTTTCCGGTTGTGCAGCCGCCTGTTCCAGCGTGACGCCCAGATTGATGATCCACATACGCGGTCGGCCCCTTGGCTTATGTCCTGACAGTGGTTTCTTCTTGGTCATGCAGAGTCGTCCTGATACAGCGCGAGGCTTGCGGCTATGACCATTTTAAATGTCTTCCACAATTCTGCCGCGAAGTGCTTTGTTTCATCGCAGTGGACAACGCTTACAGATGCAAGGCGATCTAGAGTAATCTTTCGACCATCGTTGTCACGCCAACGTTCAGAGTGTGTCAAGCTATTTTGGCAAGTTAAGCGTGTAAGCCCCAAAAATAAACCTCGGTTGCCAATATCACTTTATCGCATTTCAACTAACGAATATCCTTTGCATTAAAAAAGCTATTTTCTTTTTCCCTGTTTCAAATTTAATCAAAGTAAACATTAAGTCTTTTCTTTTGACTTTTGATTCCAACTAAAATTATATGTAACTAGTGTCTGTAAAAAACCTAAAAATCAGTATTAAAACGCTGAATAACTTGATTCTTTTGTCATTTTTCGCTGGTGAAGATTGCGGGTATTGGGGACAATATCAGCAATTATCACCAAGATTTGTCCCAAATCGACAAATCTTCACCAGAATCTCTCGAAAGAAAAGTCACATTATGCGCACATCCTTCGCCATACAACCCCTTCTTGGTAATACCGCCACCCGTCAGCTCACCTTCGACCCTAACTCCCGCGATGATACC
>JAPORV010000158.1 GCA_026710055.1 Aestuariivita sp. | reverse complement strand
GCTTGTATTAATGAGAGGAACAAGACCTGCTGTGTAAGAGGCTTCGGCTCTGTGATGGTATAAAATTGGTTTTACACCAAGACCTTCACGCCGGACGTCATTCTGATGGCACATCGCGAGCATCGTCTGTGTCAAATCCGAGGCACCCAGACCGCGTTGCTGATTCAGGATGGTTCTGACGTGAACTTTGCGACCCATGGGGCCTGTGAAGGCCTCCGCGTGATCTCTCGCACGAAAGGATCAAAGGGTGCTCTTAGCATCAATAACATTTCCTTAAGAAGATTAATCTCTATCGATGCCAAAGGTGTTAATATTTATATCACATATTTTGTGGTTAATTAAAATACGATGTCAATATGTTGATTTCACTGATGGTTAATTTCCTGACTACGAAACCACAAATAGCTTAAAGAAATACCACTTCTCTTGGCATCCACCTGCAGAGCACGCTCGCAGTGAATGAGAAGAGCGTGCCTTTAGAGGTTCCGTGGATTAAATTTGACTGCCCGAACGGCAAGGCAAAGAAGTATAAAGCGGCAGAAGAGCGTCAATCCACCCGATAAAGAGAGAGTTCAGAACTGGCCAGAAAAGCCTCCGGTCCACGAGTGGTCTTAATCATGGATAGAGAAGTCGATATCGCCGCCCTGTTTGCGGAACAACACGCAAAAGGGGGAGCGGAATTGCTTGTGCGGGCTCCGCATGAGATTCGAGTGGATCGTGCCGCAGCGAGACGTTCGGCCCGCGGTCAAAAGGCGTTCTCAGAACTCAACACTCGGCTAGCCCAAACACAGGTACGCTGGCCGGTGATTCATCTGCCTGTGCCGCAGCGTGAATTCACCCGCCTAGGTCAAGAGCTGTTTCCTCTGAACGCCGTGCATGTCATTGAACCTGCCCCCCTGGGGTTGAACCCGTCGAATGGCTGTTGCTCACCACACTTCTGGTCACGTAACGATCCGAGGCCGTCAAAGTGCTCGATTTTTATGCTTTAAAATGGTGCATAGAGGATTGGCACAGGATTTTAAAGAATGACTGTGAGGTGGAGAAGAACACGCATAGCACCGCCGAGCGGATCAAGCGAGCTTTAACACTTGATGCCGTCATTGCCTGGCGATTGTCGGTGCTCACACTTCTCGGTCGTGCGACACCAGAAATCAGTGCGTCGCCAATGTTTGGTGACGCTGAGATTACTGTCTTGCTCGACTATGCCGGCGATATGGGTTTCAAATTACCTTGCCACAAAAATCCCGATAAAACCCCCGAAATTCATGAACTTTCTCTCAGGGAGGCGGTTTTACTTGTCGTACGATTCGGTGGCTATTTTCATCGCAAAAATGATACACCAACCGGTCATCAGGTTGTGTGGAACGGGTATTTTTAGATGACAACAGGCGCAAAAACAATAGAACAGTCAATCCGCAAAGACGACCTCAGTGCCCAGAAAAGGCTTATTGTGCAGGAGAAAATGACTAAAGGGCAGGGTGCCCGCTTGCACCGCTCCTTGGAGCCCGTGCCACCCTCTAACATATCCCGGAGAAGTAATCGCTCCTCAGCATCCAGCATGACATGATAAAACTTTCGTCCATTCAGGTTCATCATCGTGCCTCACATCGTAACTCCCCATCCGCCGTCAGTGTTCCGACCTCAGAAACGGCCCTGCTCAGACCAATCGGGATGTGGTAGAATTATCAGTGAGATGATTCACTATCATTCAATACAAATACGACAACAATTTCCCAGCATTTAACCTCAATTCAATGACATTGGTATAGTTTTGGTATAGTTCATGTTTAGGTTTCCGACGGAGGGTAACGTGAGGGAACGTTACATTTTTCTCCATCATAGGATTCCAGTTCAATCAACACTTGCTAAATATGAACCAGTGACTTGCTACCTTCGAATCAACACATGTTGACTAAGAACCCACTATCATGACTCATGGTGAACCTTTTACAAGGGTGTGGTTCTCATATGGTATAGGAGCACTCTACCATATTCCTAACAAAAGCAAATAGCAGCGGCGAAAAAGGCCGAACAAGGAAAAATGTAGATCGATCAGACGATGTTTCGCAAAATCAGGTGAATCTTGCGTGATGAGCAAAATTCGACAAACAATTATCGTGTCATATCAATGGTTTACAAAATTCCCCCCACACCATATGAGAACTACACCCCTTTTACAACAAAACAAAAATTGCTTACAGCTTTGTGCGCTTTTTTGGGGGACGTGCGGATATCCAAACGTCTCTGTGAACCTTGTAGCGTAAGTTGTTACCAGCTTTTCACAAACTTTCGATCCAAAGACCGAGCAGACGGACCTGTTCTCTATGCTGGTTGCAAATGTGAACGATCTTGAAATGAGCACCCAAAATACGCATCGCGACCTAAGAGCGTTTGATATATCCACTCATATGACAGACCGCTAGGCGGGAAAGGGTTTGAGCAAAAAGCGGCATCTTTGCTGGCAGTCATGTTCAGTGTAGCTCTTTTGCGCAAGAACATTCCGATAAAGGTGCTGGCCAGTATTCCTACTGGTGAATTTAAAGCGATATTGCTCCGATTGGACATGTCACATTAGACGATGTACATTACCCAAAAAGCTAAACAATTGAAGAAAGTAGCGACATGAAACATCTTATTCTCGTTGGTATCATTGTCCTCGTAATGGGCGGAGGCGGTGTCTTGCATCTGATTGCCCCTGAGTATTTCGAAGCCTTTGTCTTCAATCCGCTCCCCAAAACTCTCACCGTCCTCACGGCTGGGATTGTGCAAATCGCGATTGCCGCATTAGTTCTTATCCCAAGCACTCGTGCGCTCGGTGGCGTTGTTTTTGCGCTCTTATGTCTTGGTTACATGCCTTTGCACGTCTGGGATTTGTTCCGCCCCGATCCGGTCATAGCTCCGTTGAGCGTAGCGGTAATACGCGTAGTCATTCAAGCAGGATTCATTTGGGTCGGGTGGAAAATTTGGCATAGTCGCCGAATTTAGCAGTAGAGGTAAGTTATTGAAAAAGAATGAAACGATATCAGAGCCGAATCAAGATGTTCAACCCGTGAAACTTACAATACGAGATAACTTCCTGGAACGGTAACCGAATTATCACAAGGGTAAATTGTTCAATGCTTATATCTAGCCAGTAGAAATATGTGCGAACAGCAATGAAAATTTCATGCCTTAGCGGGCCTCTGAAATATCTGCGTACATCGTGATCCTTCTTGTTAGGCACATCATCGGTCTCGCTTCCGGCAATTATCCTTTTGAGTTTGTGGCTCCTGCCACACATCAAAGTTGCTCTCATTGCTCTTCAACAGGCCGAGCGTCTGCACGGGTTTTGACAGTTGGAAAGAAGTCATTGCATGATAAGTATGCCAAAACTCGACAGCTTAATTCTGAAATGTCTTGACCCCAAGAGGCGGGCTGCGTTTTATACTTCTGTTCTTCGGTTAAAAGCCAACTTGAGCGACTCGGACAACGAAGATCATTCCAGAGACAGAATATAAGGTAACTCTGTGGCCCTGGCTTATACCGCGAGCAAGAACGAGCATTTTATCCGAGCCGGGCGTGATTTCCAGCAGCAACAAGGTAGCCAGAAAGACCAAAAATAGTGTTGAATCAATCATTCACATTCTCCTTTTGACGGTGGACTCTTGAACATAAATTCATAGTTCAGCAAGGACAGTGCAGTTCCTAATTAATTGCCTTTTTCAAATCGGGCTTGTAACCCGCCTCGTTTAAAACGTCTGTCAAGCCGATCAAAGGGTCACGCCATGAGCGATTGAGTACTTTCAACTTTTTTAAAAGGATCGCATGCAACGAGTGTCTTACCTATTCGGAGTTGGCACAATACAGAGTCATTGCGCGTAAAGGTTCAAACAGTATCCTCAACTCATCACAGCTTCTGGCATCCCTTTTGATCTGCCTGAACATCGCTTTAATGCGATTGTGAAGTTAATCACAGACAATTCCGGCAGAGCTTAGCTACGTCTCATAAGACGAAAGAACCAGCCTAATATACTAACTTTATTATATTGATGGATAGAGGGACTTGAGTTTGATGCGGGCACCGTCGGTTGTGAACCGCCAGTTGACGGAGTGTTGGGCGGCGTTGCGGTGATCCTGCCAGGCACGTACTTCCCGAACCATCGTTTCCCGGTCAGGAATGCGTC
>JAPORV010000227.1 GCA_026710055.1 Aestuariivita sp. | reverse complement strand
AACACTTTCATAGGGGATGTCGAAGTCCCGTCGTTCGGCGCACACTGGCGAAAGCTCATAAAAAACGGGAGGGGCGCATTGATGCCGATTTTGCTCAATCTTTGAGTCAGACAGCCCGTCGACTCTACGCCGATGATCTGTTTCAAGTGGCACTTGAGCACACCGTCGATGCCCTTGGCTCGACGACAATCAATCTCCGTCTTTCGGGGGTGCATTTCCGTCGAACAAAAGCGGCCGTCAAGAGGCACACGCTCCTCAATTGACGCGGAAATATCCCCCCGTTTATTGAGAGTTCGACCGGAAAACAGTATGACGTGAACGTCTTGGGCAAGGTGTGGCCCGAGGTTAGGGCCTTTCTACATTATGGATCGTGCCGATCTCGACTTCAAGCGCCTTCATCATAGGCATCTTCACGGCGCATTTTTCGTTCTCAGCGCCAAGAAGAATACATACCTCTGTCGTCTGAATTCACGCCCCGTTGATCGTCATGCTGGGATTATCTATGACCGGCACGATAAGGATCGTGGTCAAACATTCGTCTTCCTGACAACCAATTTTATTTTGCCACCTCTCACCCTTGCGGAACTGTATCGCGCACGACGGCAAGTGGAGTCGTTCCTCCAGTGGATCAAGCAACATCGCTAGATAAAATCGTTTCTGAGAACATCCGCCCATGCCGTCAAGATGCAAATCTGGATCGCCATAACTGTTTATATGCTTGTGGCTATCATCAAGAAACAACTTAATTGTGAGCGGAGCCTCTACACAATTTTCCATATTTTGGACGTAACTCTATTTGAAAAAATTGAATTAAATCAAGTGCTCAATTAATCCCCATATAGATCCAAACTTGACGCTCCCTCTCACTGGTTGAATCTATTCGATTTCTAACGAGACAGTAGTGATTTTTTGTAAAGAAAACTACAGGAATCCCTCTAACGAAGAGGGTGAGCAGTTACGCAAAATTCACAAAAATCTTCATATCGACACTCCGTTTCGACCTGCTAAATCAAGAAAAAATTGCCAAGCGACACGACCTGAGCGTGCGCCGCGTGTCGTTTGCCATTCGATAGCATCTGACTTCAATTTCTTAATGTCAACACCAATACCATACGCATTGCAATAACCGATTATCATTTCAACATACTCATCTTGGGAACAAGGATGAAAACCAAGCCATAGCCCAAATCTATCACTCAACGAAACTTTCTCCTCAACTGCTTCTGAAGGATTAATAGCTGATGAGCGCTCATTTTCAATCATATCACGAGGTATTAGATGACGACGATTTGAAGTTGCGTAAAAAACAACATTATCAGGTCGTCCCTCGATTCCTCCGTCAAGTACAACTTTTAGACTTTTATAATTTTGATCATCATGAGAAAAACTAAGGTCATCGCATAATAACAAAAACCTATATTGTTGATCGCGTAATAGTGTTAAAAGACGACTTATTGATGCTAAGTCTTCGCGGTGAAATTCAATTAACTTTAAATTCTGATATTTTGAACTCACTTCAGCATGTACAGCTTTGACAAGACTAGATTTACCCATGCCCCTTGCCCCCCAAAGCAATGCGTTATTTGCTGCATAGCCATTGGCAAATCGCCGTGTGTTTTCCAAAAGTGTATCACGCGACCTATCAATTCCAATCAATAGTGAAAGAGAGATTCGGTTTACCTTTTCAACTGGTTCAAGCAGATCTGAATCCGCGTGCCAGACAAATGCCGTTGCACTATTCAAATTCGGGTTAGGCCGCTCACACGGATGCATACGTTCCAGCGCTGCGGCAATTCGCTCAAGGGCTTCTTTCATGTCTATTGTCCTGTTCCAGCAGAATTAATCTAATCATCATCTTCTTCAAGCCAAACACCTTGCGCACGCAGTTCATCCTCGCGGTTTCTGTCAACTCGTTTCACCAGTTGAATTGATATTTCATAGAGCCCGTAGACGACAATAAACAAAATTATCTGTGTAATTACATCTGGGGGTGTCACTAAAGCTGCCAACACTAAAATACCAACAACAGCATATTTTCTCACATCTGCCAAGCCTTTCGAGGATACCAAGCCTGCTTTTCCCATTAAGGTCAGCAATACCGGAAGTTGAAAGCAAAGCCCAAATGCAACAATAAACTTAATTGTAAGGCTCAGATATTCCTGAGCTGAACCTTGAAAAACCACTGAAAGACCCTGTGGCATTTCTTGATTAATGACCGCTTCACCGTCACTCCCGAATTGCTGAAAACCTAAGAAAAAATCATATGCCAATGGCGTAACAACATAAAATGCAAATGCTGCACCAAGAAAAAACATAAACGGTGATGCGATTAGAAATGGTAAGAAAGCCTTTTTTTCACTTCCATACATTCCTGGCGCAACGAATCGCCACATCTGCTGACCAATAAAAGGAAAGGCAAGAATAAAACCGCCTAGAAGTGATACCTTAATTGCAACAAAGAAACCTTCTTGAGGACTAATGAATATAAGGTCACAATCTTGCCCACGCCGTGCCAATACATCACAAAGTGGCTGAGTGAGAAAATTAAAAATTGGGGTGGCAGTAACAAAACAAATCATCATTCCGATCAAGAAAAAAATCACGGAATAAATCAGGCGTGTTCTTAGCTCAGCTAGGTGCTCAATGAGCGGTGCCGACGACTGATCAATCTCATCAGTTTGACTCATTGCTTGCCATCAAAACTTTCACCGGATAATGCGGCTTCGTAGTCGTCCGCCTGTTTTAATGCTTTCTCGGCTTCACGCGCCTTTCGTTCTGCCGCCGCTCTTGCAGATGCAGCTTGTATTTTTTTTGCATCTTCAACGCGCTCTGCCGTTAATTTTCCAGTTTCGCTATCTGGATCATATTTTAATGGATCAATACCTTGCGTTAGCTCTTTTGCAACGTCTTTTACGCCGTCTAAAGTAGCACCAATTGGATTAGTGGCTGCTCGAAGGCTTTTTGAAACCTCCTTTACGCCTGATTGATCAGCTGCATCATTCATCGCACGTGAAAATTCTCTAGCCATTCCTCGTGCCTTACCGACAAAACGTCCAATATTTCGAAATAATATTGGAAGATCTTTCGGTCCAACAACAATAAGTGCAACGATGCCAATGACCAGCAATTCTGTCCAGCCAAAGTCAAACATTGAGATTCAAACCTTATCTTTATCAGTTTCAGGGATCACATCTTGAGTTTCAACAGTTTCTTTTTTTTCAATTTCTTCTGTGCCGTCCTTAACGCCTTTCTTAAAAGCGGTAATTCCTTTACCCATTTCCCCCATCAAACTCGCAATTTTACCACGTCCGAATAGTACCAACACCACCACCGTGATCAAAAGGAGTCCGGGCAGTCCAATATTTTGCATCTAATTTACTCCAATCATGACTATACATTTGTAATCTGCTTTAGCAAAGAATTTCATATATACAGAGAATAGTAGCGTGCAAAGCCAAAGAGTATGATTTCAAGCTAACTAATAGTTGAAATTCCAAAATTTTTACTTTCATTTTCTGTTACTGACAATTTTTTGTCAATAATAGATGAATTTCAAATTTTGTTTCGACCTAACATCAATTGCCTTGCTCTTCTTTGGCACCATTTACAAATCAAATGAAGCTACAATCAGTAATTCCCGCTAACTCGGGTGAATAGTGACGCGTATCATTCGAAGTCTAAGTCTTTGAAAAAACTAGAAAAAATGTTCTAAAAATAACATTAAAGTTTAAATTTTGATCCAGAAATTTTACGAAAAATAATTTTTTTAAATTGTGCAACTATATGAAAATAAAAGAGAAAAATATTCTAGCGGGAATTGCTGAGCTACAATCGTTTATCCTATCCCCGTTTCAACTGTGAAGCGCACCTGAGAGCCTTTTCAAGGCGCAGGGTGATCGGTTTATCCTACTATTTTCTCTTCATTAGCTAGTGTCTGTTACCCCCCCCCACCCCTTTTTTTCTGGCGACTGCCAAAAGACGAATATGAATATTTTCATCGCAATATCAAATTTATTGGGGAATTTTACTGCACAACTGCTAATTAGTGTCTGTTAAAAAACCCCCTTTTTCTGGCGACTGCCAAGAGAAAAATATGAATATTTTTCATCGCAATATCAAATTTATTGGGGAATTTTACTGCACAACTGCTAATTACCCGATGTCCGGTGGCCTCATCAGGCCGACATTTCCGCT
>JAPORV010000170.1:177-4231 GCA_026710055.1 Aestuariivita sp. | reverse complement strand
ATGCGACATGTCCATTCTGCTTTTCAAAAAAATGCCCGAAAGCGGGAAAAATTCGCTTAAATGTAGACTTTTGCAAGTACCTCATAAGATAGCAATTTTCTACCTTCAAACATTAATTCAATAACGATGAGAGATTAAATGGGCGATATAAATATTTTTATCAGAGAAAATATAGCTGATACTATCAGTGACAATCTTTACCTTTCTCCAGATATTCCCCCCAAAAAAATAAATAATGCTGCAAAATCGATGGCTCGCGAAGAAAGTATCGAATCGGTTATTGCGTTATACGATGATACCCTGTTTGGAAGTGCTACGGATGGTATGATATTCACAGGGGAAAAAATCATTTTTAAGTGCCTTTTTGAAGACGCTGTCACAATAAATTATGCAGATATCAAATCCTGTGATTTATGTAGAAAAAACGAAGATGATAAAGAAGTAATTCACAATTTTGTTGATATAACGTTAAAAGACGGTGAGCATATTAAAATACCAAAAATGATGCACTATGAGGTTAAAGATTTATGTTTGCTAATAAAAAAAATAATCCAAGAATTTGATTCATTTCAAGAACAAAAGCAAATCGTACCGATATCAGAAATGCCTGAAAAACTTAAAGCGGCATATTTAAAAATTATTGTCAATATGACTTTTTTTGATGACAATTTGATTGATAAATACGAGTTAGCAGAAATTTATTCATTGATGACAAGGCTCAATTTATCAACTGAAGCAAGACGCGAAATGCGGGAATACATAAACTCCATATCAGAAATGGAGTCAGTAGATAAGTTAATTGAGGAAATTAATACTTCTTGTCCAGAGGTTAACAACAAGGCAACAAAAATTTCATTGGTCAAAGATTTATTTTTTGTTCATATGAGAACCAATAACAGCAATCATGATGAATTTGGTTTTTTCGAGAATTATAAACACTTGTTCAATGTTAGCGACGACGAAATCAAAATAATTTATGAAACAATTGAGCTTGATCTTCGAATGTTAAACGATGACTGTGATTATGATGAGTTTATAAATGGTGTAAAAGAATTAGCGGCAAAATCGGGTGCAATTGGAATTCCATTTGCTGCATTATATCTTTCTGGCTCATTTATTGGTTTATCTTCTTTCGGTTTTAGCACATGGCTATCACTTGGTGGGCTCTCTGGACTACTTGGGTTCTCTAGTGCCCTGCCTGCCTTGGGTGTCACGATTTTAATTGGCTGGGGTGCTTACAGTGGCATTAAGTATCTAACCGGAGCAGATAGTGATATTGAAAAAAAAAACAAACATAGAGAACTAATGCTACAGGAAGTAATAAAGCAAAATCAACAAACAATTAGCTATTTAATGGAGGATATAAATTATGCGGTTGATGAAGCTAATCAAACTATTTTAAAACATGGTATTCAAGATAAAAAAATTAAAATATTAATGCAGAAAATGAAACAGCTAACTGCTACTAGTGTTGGCGTAAATGACCGAAATAAAAATTGTCAAGCGAAGATATTAAAGCTTAAATGCCCATCTCAACTAGATGAAAGCCTTATTAAACAGCTTACGCGGGAGCCTACAAAAAAGAAATATTATCATCCGATTATATCTTGCTATGAAAAGAAGCAAATAAATAAACTATCTGATGACAGAAAGGATGTAGTTTGTCATGCAGGTTGTGATTCCAAAGATATTGTGATAAACAAACCATCTGATGGCGGAAGGGATGTAGAGACAGATGAAGCAATAGCTCTCAAAGAAAGTATCACGCTAAAAGAATTAGAAACTTTAGTGCTGTCATTAGATGCAATTGGCTTCAACAATAAGGTAAATGTATTGCAAGGTAAGCTATCGAGAGTTTTTCAAAGTGACTAAACAAACTCCTCAAGAATCAGCCGTGACTGTACAAAAACATCTTATCGAGCAGTCTGAAGAGAAAGTTCATGGAATAAAATCAGCCTTGACGTCCATAAAGCAAAGGCAGGAAAATAATTTATCTTTGTTAGATAATATGATTACTGAAATAGATAGTATAATTGACTCTTCACAAAATGAAGGTAGAGATCACTACTCCTTGCTTGATATATCTCAAGAGCTTGATGACTTATCGCAATCAGCAAAAGAGTTATACTATACTGATAACGATCCCCGTCTCTTAAGTAGCTTGGATACGATAAACTTCAGAAAAAATATGAATTGGAGTGAGTACCAAAAGTCTTTTGAAGACTATGCCGGTCAGAATAATATTAATCTCAAATCAGATCCATTTGAAACGTTAATGTCCAAGAATCAAAGGATAGAAATTAAAAAGAGAATTGATAACGAATTTATATTTAGAAACGCAAAATGCGATAGATATGATTATCTGATTGCTGGAACATGTGGTATAATTGGTGGACTGATTGATATTATTTTTGTTGGCACTCCGGGTGAAGGAATGCTTACGCATTTTGCCGATGATAAGGTAAATTCCGCCGTGCAAAAATTTGCGGGGATTGTGGGTTGGAAAGGTCCAAATGAAGGATCAGATCCAACAGGAAGTGCAATCGGATATCTTGAGAGAAATTTCAAGGTTAACTATGATCAATCGACCACTTTAGGGCGAAATGGCACAGATGGTGCCGTTCCCAATCTTTCTCCCAGTAATCATCATGTAAAAAGCCTAGCACATTCACCAGATATCATAGGCCTTTTTTTTTCCATTTTTAATCAATTTACCGATACTTCAACATTCGTTTCAAATGGCCAGCTTATTACAATTGATACTGAAACAAATGAGCTCAAGGGTGGGAATTTTGTTGCAAAGATATTCTCTGCGTTTGTAAATTGGATTGGACATCTATTTTCTGATGTTGCTGGCTCATCAGGGGCATCAGGAAGAGGTAGCGGGATACCGATACCATTCTACAATGTTTTATTATTAATGAAACTTGGAGAAATTGGAAAACACAAGCAAACTATCGCTACTGTGGCTACAAAAGTTTTTGAAGAGGGTTACGATTTTAGACATGGTATTGCTATGTCAATACCTGTGCTCATTACAGAGTTACTTACTAGATTTATGTGGGTAATTAAGCAAAGATTTTATCATAATAACTCTTGGAAAGACTGTATACCCCGATCGAGTAATGCAGAACTTAGGCGTATGCTTCTGGTTAGTCACGGTACACTTTGTGTGATTGATGCCGGCGACGCAGCCCTCAGGTCCGGCGGGGAGGTTATTCAGTTTCTACTTCGGACTAATTTGGTTGGGTGGACTAGATTTGGGATTCTAGCTCTGCGGGAAGTAAGTGCATGGCATAATAGTGGAAAATTAGATATAGACTTGATAAATAATTATCTTGATGAAGAATACCGTAAAATGTTGCACTAGTACGACTCTTATCCCGCCATCCAACGCCTTAACGCCCGCAATGTTTTCTACACGTTAATCTGATCCATCACGCCAATCCTATCTCATATGTTCAAACCAATCACCACAAATAGCGATGTTCAGTAGGGCAAACTTATTTGCGGATTTTACGAGGTTTTTGTATTTTTTACGTCGTCATAATTCAATGACTTGGCTACAATAATAACACATTGAATTGATTTTATCTCGGTTTCATGAATCGTTTGTGCCAATCCGATTCCCAAATTGCAGATGGGCGCAGTTAGCACCGTGCCAAAAGCATTCTTATCGGAAGTTTTTGACTATTTCCAAATGATGCTTCGCAGCTTCGTTTAATCTAAACTTCCCTGAGGTTTTTGTTGATTTTGTGGGAAAATGTCAATGAATTCAGAGTGTTATATCATATTTTACGTCATTTTCCTTTATTTTCCTGTCTATGTAAATTCTTGATCACTATGTTATATGAAGAAAATAAATAGCATTTTCCCCCACTATGTTCGTATTTTGTGCCTGACAATGCATGAAATATCCTTGTTGTCCTGTTCGTAGTTGTTGAAACCGTCAAGAACCGCGCTCTGCCCATTGATCATTTTTTTACTAATAAGTAGCTCTTTCTGCGCGCTCAAGTCACCCTGACGAATCGACCGCTCCAGCGTCTGAGCCCCC
>JAPORV010000170.1:0-108 GCA_026710055.1 Aestuariivita sp. | reverse complement strand
CTTGATGACCAGGTGGGGCTTCATTCTTGCGGTTAAGATACCCTCCCAGTCGGGCCATCAGTAACACGGCCTCACCCAAAGATACATCAGCAATCTCAGGCAGAGTAT
>JAPORV010000220.1 GCA_026710055.1 Aestuariivita sp. | reverse complement strand
TTTCTTTCGAGAGATTCTGGCGAAGATTTGCTGATTTGGAGCAAATCTTGGTTAATATTGATGATATTGTATCAAATACCTGCAATCTTCGCCAGAGAAAAATGACAAAAGAGTCAACTTTTTCAGTGTTTTAATATCGAATTTAGGGTTTTTTTACAGACACTATCTAGAATTAAGCATATCGCTGCCAAAGAGCGAAATGATGCTATCATGGGGAAAATTGGTTTTTCAAAAGTTAGTAACGAATTTGCTGTTTTAAATTCATTGCTGTACGTTTGGCGCATCCGAAATAGATGATCACTTTATTTAGCGAATTTCAATCAAATTGAAGGGTTTATATACAGTACTTGATAAGGAGGAAATCGTATCATTAAACAGCGTTAACCAGCACGAAAGACGCATAAGATGATATCCTACGGAGGGTTGATTAACCATATTGATACATATTTGAGGAGAGGATTAGCTTGTGTCCAATAATGTATATAAGCCCCTAAATTAACGAGAGAAGGCGGCCAATAATGGTTTCTTAAACTTGAAATTTTTGTATTTCGCTCCAATATCAAATTTAAGTTAGATGTTTTTGTTGTCAAATGAAAATACAAGGAAAAATAATGCAAGATATTTTTAAAGACTCTTGTGCCGTTCTCCCTCTGCGAGACATTGTTGTATTTCCCCACATAATTGTCCCATTATTTGTTGGAAGAAAAAAATCAGTTTTTGCGCTGGAGAAAGTTACTGAAAATAATGAATCGATTCTACTTGCGAGTCAACGTGACCCTTTAGCAGATGAGCCGGATGTTGATGGTATTTATCGAATTGGTGTTTTTGCAAATATATTGCAATTACTTAAATTACCTGACGGTACAGTAAAAGTCTTGGTAGAAGGTGATAAACGAGCTAGAATCAACGAGTTTATCGAAAAGGATGAGTTTTTTTTGGCTCGTGCTGAATTGCTTACGGAAACACTTGGGGATGAAACAACAGTTGCAGCTCTGAGTCGCACAGTTATCTCGGATTTTCAACGTTATTCTAAAGATAGAAAAAACATACCAGAAGATGCCTTGACAGAAATTTCGGATATTTCTGAGCCGAGTAAATTAGCTGATTTAGTGGCAGGTCACTTGGCGATTGATGTAGCTCAAAAACAAGAAATTCTCGAAACGCTATCTATTAGTGAACGGTTGGAAAAAGTTTACGCTGCGATGCAGAGTGAAATGTCTGTCTTGAAAGTTGAGAAAAAAATAAAAACGCGGGTTAAGTCTCAGATGGAGAAGACCCATCGTGAATACTACCTTAATGAACAAATGAAAGCTATTCAGCGTGAGCTGGGAACAGGTGAGGATGGAAGTAACGAAATCACCGAATTTGAAGAAAGAATAAACAAAACAGCGTTAAGTAAAGAAGCAAAAGAAAAAGCTCAATCCGAGCTTAAGAAACTGAAGAATATGGGGCCAATGTCAGCAGAGGCTACGGTCGTTCGTAATTACTTGGATTGGATATTATCAATACCGTGGGGAGAAAGCTCACGGGTGAGGACAAATTTAGTAAGTGCTCAGAAAACGCTTGACGCAGATCACTTTGGCTTAGAAAAAGTAAAAGAACGTATTGTTGAGTATTTAGCAGTTCAGAAGCGAAAGAAAAAGCTGAAAGGCCCTATTTTGTGCCTGGTTGGGCCGCCCGGGGTGGGTAAGACATCCCTAGGAAAATCGGTTGCCAAAGCTACTGGCAGAGAGTTTATACGTATTAGTTTAGGCGGCGTTCGCGACGAAAGTGAAATTCGTGGGCATCGCCGTACTTATATTGGTTCAATGCCGGGCAAGATAATTCAAGCAATGAAAAAGGGTAAAACAACTAATCCTTTACTTTTGCTCGATGAAGTTGATAAAATGGGTTACGATTTTCGTGGCGACCCTGCTTCCGCTATGCTTGAAGTACTTGATCCAGAGCAGAATAACACGTTTGTTGATCATTATCTGGAGGTTGAGTACGATCTTTCTAATGTCATGTTTCTCACCACCTCAAACTCCTATGCAATCCCCGAAGCTCTGTTGGATCGAATGGAGATTATTCCGTTATCAGGTTATACTGAGGATGAAAAATGTGAAATTGCAAAACAGCACTTAATCCCAAAGCAAATCAGAGATCATGGGCTGAAGGGGGATGAGTTTTCAATATCGGATGATGCATTATCCACAATTATTCGGCGTTACACCCGTGAAGCAGGTGTGCGTAATTTGGAGAGAGAAATTGCTAAAACGGCCCGAAAGTCTTTAACAAAGATCGTAAGAAAGGAAATTGAGAAAATTACGGCAACGTCGGATAATCTCACTGACTTTCTCGGCGTACCAAAATATCGATTCGGTTTAGCAGAATTAGAAGATCAAATTGGTGTTGTTTGTGGTTTAGCATATACATCTGTCGGTGGTGAATTATTGTCAATTGAATCATTATGTGTGCCTGGCAAAGGGCGGATGAAAACAACAGGTAAGCTCGGCGATGTCATGAAAGAATCCATTGCCGCTGCATCTAGTTATGTTCGATCAATTTGTCATGAAATAGGCGTTAAGTCTGAATTGTTCGACAAAATTGATATTCATGTTCACGTTCCAGATGGCGCAACGCCAAAAGATGGGCCTTCTGCTGGGCTAGCAATGGTTGTTTCTATAGTATCTGTATTGACAGGAATTCCGGTTCACAGAACTGTCGCTATGACGGGTGAAATCTCTTTGAGAGGAAATGCAATGCCAATCGGTGGGTTAAAAGAAAAATTATTGGCTGCTCTTAGAGGAGGTATAGAAACAGTACTAATACCGGACGAGAATGAAAAAGATTTAGTCGAAATGCCAGAAAATCTTAAAGAAGGATTGACAATAATTCCAGTTAAACATGTTTCGGAAGCCTTGGAACTGGCTTTAACGCGTAAACCTGAAACGCTAGAGGTCTTCAATGATGCGGAAGATTCTGTGTCGGTTGCCTCTGTGGTCTCTAATCCGGTGAGTGAAGGAACTGTAACAACTGCGCACTGACATATTGCGGTACAAGCGGATCTCGTAAAAGATTTTTTAACTTGAGTTGTTCAGAGAAGAAGTTTATAATTTCACTTGGGGTCGTTAGCTCAGCTGGTAGAGCGCTTCGTTTACACCGAAGATGTCGGGAGTTCAAATCTCTCACGACCCACCATTCCCATTTTAACTTGTCGCTGATGTTGATTTAGGGCGTTATTGTCGGTTGAGCCACTTGCAAAAGTTGGTGAAAATTTTGGATGTGATGGCGGAAAAAAGGTTAAAATAAGATCAAAGTAATCGCTCAATGAATGCAAGCCCGCAGAAGCCAATTTATTTGACAAAACCAGCTCACATCATCACCATATCAGACAGAGTACGAATATCCGCGCAAGCAGAACCCGTCGACGGCATGTGCCTCGACGCCAAAAACAGAATGAACGTTGCTATCAGGTGCGCAGTCTTCGTCACTGATCAACGGTCAGAGCAACGATACCGAAAAATAAATGATACGCGACTTTCGCCGCACCCCGAACCCGGAGATGATGACCGCCATAGCTGTCCTTTAACGCCGCGTTCACTCGCTCAACACTGGAGCGTTGTTTGAATTGCTCTTTTGAGGGGTCAACATGACCCGCTGACCGTAAAGCAAGGGCCACAGGCATCCATGTTAACCGTCAACCCCCTCAAACCACTTTTTTTGATTTTTTACCCTTTTTCCCAGATAATATCCCCATCATATCCACAGGTGGGATGTCGGCGCTGACTTTTCAGGCAAGCGGAAGCGGTCCTCTCGGGGATGTGGCAAGGAGGATGGTTATTTCAGTTGTGGGTCTCCAGCGCCTCTTGCGAGACGAGGCGTGGAGGGGTTTCAGGCGGCGGTGCGATCTTCCCAGGCGCGTCCATCGCGCAACAGGACGTTGGCGGTGACGACGAGTTTGCGCATGACGGCTATGAGAGCGACTTTATGGCTTTTGCCTTTTTCTTTCAGGCGACCATAAAAGGCGGTCATTTCAGGGTTATGCATCATGGCGGTCATGGCGGCCATGAACAAGACATTGCGGGGCCGGCGGCGTCCACCACTGATATGGCGTCCTCCTTTGAGGGTCCCCCTATCGCGGGCGAAGGGGGCGACGCCAAGAAGGGCGGCGGCCTGGCGATTGCTCATGGAGCCGAGTTCGCTCACCCAGGCGATCAGGGTGGCGGCAGTGACGGGTCCGATGCCGGGCATGGAGGA
>JAPORV010000011.1 GCA_026710055.1 Aestuariivita sp. | reverse complement strand
GTTTACCGTGCATAAAAGTATATTTTTCAACGTGTTGACTTAACCGAAATATGTGAATGCCTTTTCTTCAATTTAGCGAAGATTGGTTGATTCAATGGCAATCTTGTAAGATATTAATAAATTGTACCAAATATCGGAAATCTTCGCCAGAACAAACGCATCAGAAAAGCACATCTTTTCAAGATTTTTCCAGCAAATTTAGGGTTTTTAACAGACACTAATTAGTAAGTCATGAACATCGTTACTTGTTTATCTGGGTGCCTAAATCGGTTGCATTAATTTTTTCCATGTTGAGAAAAAAGAATTGCGTATGGGATATGAAACGCTTCAAGCGCAAAGCTGTTGTGCAGCATTTCCAAATTCGTACCAACGTTCCCAAAAAGCATCATCACGTGATGTGTCTGATGCACGCACTTTTTGCGCCAATGATGGATCGGAAAAAAAAGCTGCGCCACGCTGTTGATCTTCGTAGGTGAGTGCTTGAGATGCAGCGACTTGTGCACAACCACACAATTGTGTGGTTGCTTTGTCTCGCCCTGAATTCATGCACGCACTTTTGATTGGGCCTCTTGCAGCAGCAAACTGTTGTAATTTCTTCGTTTCAGCGTTACCGCAGGAGATAAGTGATAGAGATATTACTAAAAGAAAAAAAAATTTACTCATCGTGTTTTGTCACTATTTCGCTGTTTGAAACTTGATCAAATTTACTACGGTTTTTACTACATAACTTGTTCTGTTTACAATAGTAGATATTGGTCATTTTCGTTTTTAGATTCTGCCAGTAATATAGACAATAGTATAGTCATGAGTAAATGATAAGGGTCACCATGACTTGGCAAAAAATGAAATCAAGGGTATTGATTCAGAAAAAATGAGTTTAGTGATAACGCTGAGTGTTTTTTGACTTTATAAGTCTTGACCAAGTGTCAAAACCCTTCCATATCGTCGCTTATGGTATCACTCAGTCACATTCGTAATTTCTCTATCGTTGCTCATATTGATCACGGTAAATCTACCTTGGCAGATCGGCTCATACAGCAAACCAATACTGTCGCCGAGCGTGATATGAAAGACCAGTTATTGGACTCTATGGATATTGAGCGTGAGCGCGGTATTACTATAAAGGCTAACACTGTGCGTATTAATTATACCGCAGAAAATGGTGAAAGTTATGTCCTAAATTTAATTGATACGCCTGGACATGTGGATTTCTCCTATGAAGTTTCGCGATCAATGAGAGCAGCAGAAGGTTCACTATTGGTCGTGGACTCTACGCAAGGCGTTGAGGCCCAGACTCTTGCCAATGTTTATCAGGCTATTGATGCCAACCATGAATTGTTACCTATTTTCAATAAAATTGATCTACCGGCATCTGATATTGATCATGTAGCTGAGCAGGTAGAAGATTTGATTGGTATTGATGCTTCTGGTGCAATTGCAATTTCAGCAAAGACGGGTCAAGGCATTAAGGAGGTTCTTGAAGCTATTGTGCATCGGCTTCCGGCGCCGACGGGAGATAGTCAAGCGCCGCTAAAGGCGATGTTGGTAGATTCTTGGTATGATGCATATCTCGGTGTAATTGTTTTGGTGCGAATTATTGACGGTACACTTTACAAGGGTGATCAAATTAAAATGATGCAAACTGGCGCGCGCTATTGCATTGATCAAGTCGGTGTGTTTCGACCGGAAATGCAATCAGTTGAGGCACTTCGATCAGGGGAGATTGGATTTTTGACAGCCTCAATTAAGCAGGTTCGTGATACACGTGTTGGGGATACAATCACAACAGATAGAAATGGTGCTGAATCTCCATTGCCTGGCTTCAAGCCTTCAGTTCCAGTTGTCTTTTGTGGTTTATTTCCTGTTAATTCATCTGACTTAAAAGATTTGCGCGATGCTATTGAAAAACTCGCGTTGAATGATGCTTCTTTTTCTTTTGAAATGGAAAGCTCCGCAGCACTAGGATTTGGTTTTCGAACCGGTTTTTTAGGGTTATTGCATTTGGAAGTTATTAGAGATCGTATTGAACGGGAATTTGACATTGAGTTGATCACGACGGCACCGTCTGTAATTTATCATGTCTTTATGAAAGACGGACAAATCAATGAATTACATAATCCTGCTGATATGCCAGAATCAACAACGATTGAGCATATCGAGGAGCCAAGAATTAATGCAACAATTCTGGTGCCTGATGAATATCTCGGCGAGGTTTTAAAGCTTTGTCAAGATCGACGCGGGATACAGCAGAACCTAACTTATGTCGGGCAAAGAGTGATGGTTGTTTATGATCTACCACTTAATGAAGTCGTTTTTGATTTTTATGATCGCTTGAAGTCAGTAACGAAAGGTTATGCAAGTTTTGATTATCAACTAGCAGGTTATCGGGAAGATAATTTAGTCAAGATGCAAATTTTGGTGAATGAACAACCGGTTGATGCCTTGTCAATCATGGTACATCGTGACCGGGCAGAAATGCGAGGTCGCCTTATGGTGGAGAAGTTGAAAGACTTAATCCCAAGACATATGTTCAAAATTCCAATTCAAGCGGCAATTGGAGGTAAAGTAATCGCGCGTGAAACTCTTTCAGCGTTTCGTAAAGACGTCACGGCAAAATGCTATGGTGGAGATGTTACACGAAAACGTAAGTTATTAGAAAAACAAAAGGCAGGAAAAAAGAAAATGCGTCAATTTGGAAGTGTAGATATTCCGCAGGAGGCGTTTATTTCAGCACTAAAAATTGATGGATGAGAGATATCCTGTTCTCCAAAAGACTGTCCTCTTTGGGTTTTCAGCTGGTAATCTGTTCATTTATTGTTTTTGTAAGTTAGCGAAATGCCGTTTCAAGCGCGATTTCTATCATGTCGGTAAAACCGGTCTCCCGATCTATTGATGACAGCTCAGCTCCTGTATTTAAGTGATCAGACACTGTTAGTATCGCTAATGCATGTCGATTGTGACGCAAAGCTATTGTGTATAACTCTGCTGTTTCCATTTCAACGCCTAGTATACCGTGTCGTATCATCTGCTCATTTAAATCAGCGCGTTCAGAATAGAAAGTATCGGTTGAATAAATTCCACCAATATGATGTTTCTTCTGCTTTGCCTTGCAGCATTCAGCGGCTTTTCTCAAAAGTTCCCAATTTGCTGTTGGCGCGAAAGAAAGCCCACCAAAAAACTCTGTCGATGGTGTGTGCATTGAACTAGCAGTCATAGCAATGATGATATCATGAAGATCAACATAACTCTGCATACCACCGCAGGAACCTACTCTGATTAACGTTTTTGTATCGTAGGTTTTTATCAGTTCATTGACATAAATTGATAAAGAAGGCATTCCCATTCCAGTTCCTTGAATGCTGACCCTGTGTCCTTTCCAAGTTCCAGTAAAACCCAGCATACCACGTATGTCGCAGTATTTTTCTGGGTTGTCGAGGAATGCAGTTGCTGCCCAGCGTGCACGATGCGGATCACCAGGCAGTAGAACAGTATCTGCGACTTTTGTTGCGCAGGCGCCAATATGAATTGTCATAAATTATTCCTTCGCACACTATCTATTTTTATTTCATGTATGGCTTTTACTGCGTGAAAGTATTGCTTTATGTTGAGTTTCATACCCAACAGTGGTCACCAGATTTGTGTTAAATTCTTTCATTGTAAAGATAAATTAACGCTAATTCGCGTTACTTCTTCATTCTTGCTCATACCGGTTTTAGGGCTGATTAGTGTCTGTTAAAAAACTTTAAATTCGTTGGTAAAATGTTGAAAATATCTACTTTTCTGATGCGTTTGTTCTGGCGAAGATTTTCGATATTTGGTACAATTTCTTAATATTTTACAAGATTTCTATTGAATCAACCAATCTTGGCTCAATTAAAAAAAGGCATCCAAATATTTTAGTTAAATCAACGCGTTGAAAAATATACTTTTATGCATGATAAACTCTTGAAATTTGAGAACAAAGTGGTTTTTCAATAGACACTAACTAGTGTCTGTTAAAAAACCCCCCTTTTCTGGCGACTGCCAAGAGAAAAATATGAATATTTTTCATCGCAATATCAAATTTATTGGGGAATTTTACTGCACAACTGCTAATTACCCGATGTCCGGTGGCCTCATCAGGCCGACATTTCCGCTAAAATGACGCAGCAGACGGACTCCGCCTGTCCAGTCAGAAGCCTGTTTTTTTTGAATTGATGATTAAGCAGCGCGACGCTGCTGGCGCTTCAGACGCTCTCGCTCCTTCTCACGAATAAAACGTCCCAGCCGCA
>JAPORV010000445.1 GCA_026710055.1 Aestuariivita sp. | reverse complement strand
AAATTCAGACGGTTCATTCCTTTTGCGCCGGCCTCCTGCGGCGTTTTCCCCTTGAGGCAAAAGTCAGCCTACAATTTTCTAAGCCAGATACTGTAATGGTCACATCGGGGCGCTTGACCTTGTACTTAATAATAATAATACTGGTTGTAGCGGGTCTATTGCCACCTAATGAACTCCTAAAGCATATCACGACGAACCGCTAAATTTAAGTTAGACGGTGTTTTCAACAAGCATGGAGAATACTGAAATGATAAAGCGACTGGCGGCAGTAACTATGCTCACTGCCACAATCCTAGTAATCACGATCCCGGTTCGCAGCACGGCACAGGATGATGCCCTGTCGTCATGGACCCGGCATCTGTGCTTGGACGGCAATGAGCAGGTAATCGGGTTTCAACCACCGTCAGAGTTCAATAAGCTGACTTATTGGCGGGGGTACGCATCTCTAGCGAAGGATGTCCTGAATCTGTGGTCCGAGCCAAGCGAGGTCGTCGTTTATTCATACCCGATAAAGGAGTTTGAGATTAGCGTCAATTCCCCGTCCGAAGCACTTCGCCGCGATGAAATCTCACGATGGCTGTCTGACCCGACCGGCAACCTGGCCATAGTTAGTGTCTGTTAAAAAACCTCTATTTTTCTCAAATTTCAAGAGTTTACCATACATAAAAGTATATTTTTCAACGTGTTGACTTAACCGAAATATGTGGATGCCTTTTCTTCAATTTAGCGAAGATTGGCTGATTCAATGGAAATCATGTAAGATATTGGGAAATTATACCAAATATCGGAAATCTTCGCCGGAACAAACGCATCAGAAAAGTACATGTTTTCAATATTTTACTAGTGAATTTAAGGGTTTTTTAACAGACACTAGTTAGTTCCGTACAGGACGAGAAATATATTGGGACACCAGTCGAATGGACGGATGAGCTTGGAAATATATTCTTGGACACGGTTAGTGAGGCTCATCAGAACAACCAAGCAAAGGCTTTCGAAGATATCGGCTTGTGGCTGAACTTCTCAAACGGCATTTTTGATGAGGCTATCGCAGAGATGGTCAGAGAGGGAGTCATTGAGGAAGAAAGCATACGATGGATGTTCACACCCGAAAGTATTCCTTCGGGAACAACAGATACCAGTCACCGAGGCGGACAGAACTGTGAAAGGGAAAGTTTTGGAAAGTCAAGTATCTATGAAGACCTAAGAAGCATCTGGTCGGTTCAATCCCACTACCTTGCCACGACGGAGCCGATCCCGGGTTTGTTAGCAGAAAAGCGCTTCATTGTGCCCCGAAATATTTGGCCGCAGGGATGACCTTCCTACTATCCCATCATGCCCAATAGTAATCCCCTAATGAATAAGATAACACCTACCGTTCCCGTCTCAATCATTAACCAATGGTCAACACTATGCCACTCATTAGATACAGCTGGAATAGGGTCATCTCTTATTATTTTGCCTGCCT
This sequence comes from Aestuariivita sp., assembly GCA_026710055.1. Classification (GTDB taxonomy): domain Bacteria; phylum Pseudomonadota; class Alphaproteobacteria; order Rhodobacterales; family Rhodobacteraceae; genus JAPORY01. Next base: position 2,806 of record JAPORV010000445.1, on the reverse strand, counting down.
TCTCAGGCGGATTCCACGCTAAAAAATATTTCTTTTGGATGCGAGAATCATACGACTTTGCACCCGATGTCGTCAAAAGTCGCGAGTTTGTGATAACATGCGGGCAACGAAACGGCCAATCGTGCTAAGAGAAATTCAAAAAAAATTAGCGTGGGACTACCCGGCTATCTTCTGCAACACTTTTCCGTTTCCCCGAATTCCTTTGTTGATTTTATACATCCCGCTTTCAACAATGAAGTGCAACACCCGGCGTTTTTTCACTAGACTTCAGTGTTTAACTGAATTGGTGGATTGACGCCGGGGTGATCAAGGATGGCTCGCTGTGTTGCTGGCGGTCAACAGCGGCCGAAATCTCTTCGGAAGAGTTTAGCTTAGGCAGTAAAACCGAACCGATGTACTTCCGTTATCTGATTCAGGAATTAGGGTTAACCACCGCTCAAGTCAAAGTTACGGGAGACGGAGGGTCTTCCCCGATCAATGTTGTTAAAGATGCTCAATCTTTTTTGCAAAGAGACTCTGATTTCGAGCATGTATTTCTTGTGTTTGACCGAGACCGACATGAAAGCTATGACTAGGCCATTGATAAAAGTGAAACGCTTAAACCGCGCAGGGGAATGAAAAAGCAATCCATCAAGATTATTCCATCCATTCCCTGCTTTGAGATTTGGTATCTTTTTCACGTTTCTGAGAGTCGTAAACCCTATTCAATTGGTCGAGGAGTTGGATCACCGTCTCAAACGTTGATCCGCGATCTAAAAGCTGCCCATCCTTGGTTTGCTACATATGACAGAACAACATGCAAGACATTATATGACAACATCAAGAGCGGACGCGATCAAGCATGCAAACACGCAGCCAGGACTTTGAAAGAAGCACGGAAAGAAAACCAAAACAAGTTTCAGGAAAATCCTTCAACACGCGTGCACTTAATTGTGCAAAAACTTCAAAGCATCGCCTAAGGAAAATGCTTAGAAAGAGAAGCGAGGGACGCGAGCATATGGGCTAAATGTAAATTGACTGGCTGACAGTAAAATCCTGCCCCGAAATGATATTGTTGAGTTATTGGATTGTGTGTTGGGGAAATAAATCAGAATTTATGAAGCGAACAACGCTTTTGGCTGTAAGCTTATTGATCATGGTAATGTTGACAGGTAGACCGGTGATGGCGTGTTATTTTGGAAATGATCCCCGCTCACGTCATTCAACTGGCAACGGATGGATCGCCGCTTCAGCGCACGCCGCTACTACAGCTTATAGTAGAGAAAAATCCGTTGTTTGCCATAATGCTCAAGTGATTGATAATGCTGTTATTCGCGGCATTTCATCAGTAACCCATAACGGCAGTGTTTCTGGCAATGCGGTTGTTTGAAATAAGTCTGCTGTTTATGATGATGCCAGTGTTTCCGGCAATGCCGTTATTCAAACCTTAGTATTCGTGTTCAATAACGCCAGTATTTCAGGAAATGCCAAGGTAACCAGGAAGAGCTCAAGAACTTTTGTTCATGATAATTCGAATATTAGCGGCAACGCTAAAATTTTACATAGTTCTACTGTGAACGGGAATTCTAAAGTTTACGGTAATGCAGTTATTGGCAATTCATTTATCTCGGAAAATGCAGAGATTTACGGAACAGCTATTGTTCGTGGTGGATCAAAGATCATCGGACACGGCAAGGTCAACTGTGGTCGTTGGAGTGGTGTGACGGTCACCGACGATCAAACGGGTAAGTGTGGTAGGAACGGACAAACCGAAAGCAGCGGGTTAACAAGCCTGACCGACGTATTGAGCAATCCGATTAGCAAGGGTAACACTGAGTCGAATTGACTTTTACGTTTCAAAATCTTTCATTCCGTCTTTCTCTCCTTATACGGGCATCAAGTGTTTTTTGCGCAAAACCGTGAACACCCGGTCATTGCCGTGAACCACTGTACTTGAGCTAAAACCTCGGGTCTTGTCTGCGAACACCGCACCCATTCTGTAAACACCTTGAACCGGTCCGGAACAGGGCTTATGCTGTATACGCATTCAATTTTGAATGGATGTGCCAAAACGCTGGAGCCCTTGAATGAAACTTTTTCCAGTCTGTGCAGTGCTTCTCGCCGCGTGTCTCTTGACGGCGTGCGGGGGCGGCTGACCCGACACTTCATCGTCAACGGGGCGGGAGAGCAAACCGACCGAAACCGAGAATGTTCCATCCACATCACCCGAGCCGGAGAGGACACCGACGGAGATTAATCGCGTGGAAACGGCTCCAACCGAAACAGACAATGACATCACCACTATCGGGGATATCCTTCCGCTGTGCGAACGCTTTCCTGTCCTCGCGTAATGCCGGGACGATGCGGAAGAGACCGAGCCAGCGGGCACGTCCGTGTTCAGTGATGAAACTGTCTCATCGGCGTTGACGGGTGCGGTGACGCTGGATCGAGATGCGGGGCGTATCAACCGAGGGACCGAAACCTATTACCAGACGATCACGTTGGTCTGTGTGCCTGGCCCGTGTCGCTTTTTAAGAACATTCTCAGGAACCCGGTTCGTGTACACCTATAATCAATGGGGATTTTGGGCGTGTGTGGGTGCGGCCACGTTGTTCCGCGCCCCATCCGCCGTCGGTGTTCCGACCTCAGAAACGGCTCTGCTCAAACCAATCGGGATGTGGTATTGTTATCATTGAGACAATTCTATATGATTAATACAAATAAGACAACAATTTTCCAGCTTTTAACATCAATTCAATAACGATAGTATACCAGGATGCTAAAAAGAGATGCGTTATCTCGATTTGCTGCGAGTGGGGAAAAATCC
>JAPORV010000051.1 GCA_026710055.1 Aestuariivita sp. | reverse complement strand
GAATTATTACAAACGGTGTGCTCAATGAATCATCCCTTTCTATCAGCATTTGGAATTTTGATCGCTACGCTGGCGCATGTTCTTCCCGGTACATCGCATGCGGCATGCTCTGCCGTTTTGGACAATTGGACTATTACGGAAACAGAACGATGGAGTGATTATGGTGTAGGGGAGCCAGTGGATGGTCGCGGTATCACGCGCACGGGTTCTAATATAGTACGGGAAGGTGCTAATTTTGATATCACGTTTGAGCTAAAGGCGGAGTGTGTTGCGTCGGGCATCAATCCTGAAGCTACCATCTCTATATCTGGTGGCGGGGACAACTGGGATGTATTTGGGTCTTGGAATGGGACGAAAACTGGATTTTCTGAAGCGGAAAGTTGGAATAAGTGGTACATACATGACACTAATCCAGTCAATCCGGCTTTTACATTCACGCTGCCGTGGACACTTTCCGGCACGACTCGGGATGACAACTGCTATGGTGGGGGTATTATAGACGGTCCCACCGTGACGATTAGCTTGCACAACCGAAACACGGTCCCATCGTTAATGCGTGTCCGTTCATTTAGGATGTCAATTTTGGACGATGATTTAAGTATCAATCCGTGCTAAACATGGTTTTATAGAAGGCACCAAGGTGATTTTAGGATATCCTCTACTTTGATTTTTTGAAGTATTTGTGGGGACAAGAGAAGAAAAAAATTTACAAAGAGAAATAGTAGGGATATACAAAAGCCATGTATGATACCCATGCGATCTTGCGATCTTGACAAGGTGATGTTATCTCATTATTTGACGTTGGAAGTATTGTCAGTGCGGAGGTAGAGAGGTCCCTTGCCACATATCTTTCGCGAGACGGCTCATCGGATACATCAACAGACCGGTCAGCCGCCGTCAACCCATTCACCGTCAACCCGTGGATGCTTTTAGAACCGTGGTCCGACGGGCGATAGCATGAACGGTTCGAATATGGTTATGGCATCGCCTCGCTTGATATCCACCTTGTGAAACGCTTGGCCTTCAATGCTCAGCGATGGTCTTTGGTCGTCAAGATTCTCAAGCGTCGTCTTTAGCGCGGAGCGCGCGACGCTCAACATACTATCGCGAAGCCTGTGTTTGGCCTCTAGTGGGTTCTCTCAAAATAGATTGGCGACATCTCCTGATAGACCAAGGTTTTCGGCAATCTTATGACCCACTGCTTCAAGGTGCTGTTCAGGCGATAAGTTGATGTCTTACTGCGTTTTCGATCGGGAAAGATCAACATCGTTTGGCCTCATCTTCATAAGATTTCTCCTTTTTTGTCTGCCAATTGAAGACACTGTCTGTTTTTAGGTTCTTGAAGCACTTTACTGCACTCCCAAGAATAACAAATAGCTGTGGCACAAGACGCCAGATGGGGAAACATTTGGATCGACGGAGCGGTCTGCCTACAGGCTGAATTAGTCTTTGAGGAATTACAGTACTTGATGAGATTGTTTTATCCGCAATAAAATTACGAATAATACTCACAGGCTTTTCTGCAAAGAAAGGATAATCAGTGGAAAAGGCAGAATATTGATTAGCAGTTTTTGTACGACCTAATTCTAGATCATTTAATAATCATACAAGAAAGAACTGACCTTATTGTCGTTGGCTGAAGGTGTTTTTATCCTGCGACATAATTTGATTTTTTGATCAAGGATGCGAAGTTCCGTTATGATTGGTCCGTAGACCGGTTCTTTATATTTCTGCCATTTTGCATTTTTACTACTATGGACAGTGTGATAATGTGCGGAACAAGCAATAATGAAGCTGAATATAGACAGTATTATGTGAGAGGTATTCGCCCGTATCTAGATATGTCGGTACTCGAAATTTAGTGTAAGGAAATTGTTTTCACAAATTATTCACTGGAAAATGAATCAACTACGTATTAGACAAGATCGTCATTAAGATTCATATCAGGAAATCAGAAGTAAAGAGGTTACTAAATGGCGCGGCCAATTGTTGGTATTATCGCAAATAAGTATCTTATTGATGATCAATATCCAGCACACACTGGCGGCGTAATGAATTCTGATGCGATATCAAATGTTGCAAATTGTTTTCCGTTGTTAATTCCGTCAGATCCTCACTGTGTATCTGTGAAAGAATTAATGGAAATCTGTGATGGTTTTTTACTTACTGGTGGAAGACCTAATGTTCATCCTGAAGAATACGGTGAAACGGAAACGCCTGCGTATGGTGCATTTGATCGTGCTCGTGATGCGATAGTTTTGCCACTTATTCGTGCCTGTGTTGAAATTGGGCAGCCGTTTCTCGGAGTTTGTCGTGGATTTCAAGAAGTCAATGTGGCCATGGGAGGGACGCTATTTCCAGAAATTCGTGATTTACCAGGTCGAATGAATCATCGAATGCCTGTTGATAGTACACTTGAAGAGAAATTTGCATTACGTCATAAAGTCGTTCTTAAGGAGAATGGTATATTTCATCGTTTGTTTGGTCAGAGAGAAGTGATGACAAACTCCCTGCACGGGCAGGGAATAAAAAGTCCAGGTCAAAGAATTGTGGTCGAAGGATGCGCATTGGATGGTACGGAAGAGGCGCTTTTTATTAAGGATGCTCCCGGATTTACTTTATCAGTTCAATGGCATCCAGAGTGGAATGCGATAAATGACCCCGTTTCACGTCCTTTATTTGAAGCTTTTAGTGATGCTGTTTATCGCTGGGCTGAATCAAAGCACTTGCATCATCTGAAGGCTGCTGGATAAACATGTCGAAATCAGATCGAATTTTCCTGTTATTTTCACTATTTGTAACAAGTCTGGGCACCATTAGTGAACTGTTGAGAGATTATGAGTCTGTTCGGTTTGCTTATGTCACTGCGGCGCGTTGTCGGTACTCATCGTGATCCCACAGTCGTCTTGACATAACATCACGAATGATGTCTATCGCGTTGTCAATATCCTCTTGATCTATGTAAAGAGGTGTGATTCCGAATCGTATAATGTCAGGCGCTCGAAAGTCACCGATCACTCCTCTAGCTATTAGTGCTTGAATGACAGCATATCCGTCTTCAAAATGAAAAGACACGTGAGAACCACGTAACTCAGGGGCGCGCGGTGAGCACAATGTGAGTTCAGGACATTGAGATTCCACGCCAGAAATGAATTGTTCAGCGAGTTCAATAGACTTAGCTCTAACATCGTTAATATTTACGTGATCCCAAATATTGAGTGCTGCATCAAGAGCAGTAAGTTGAATGACTGATGGTGTTCCTACACGCATTCGGTCAATTCCCATTTTGGGTCGATAATGTAACTCGAAGTCGAATGGAGTGCTATGGCCTAACCAACCGGATAAAACGGGATGAATGTTGTTAATATGTTGTTCAGCCACATAAATAAATGCGGGTGCCCCTGGTCCGGCATTCAAATATTTGTAGGTGCATCCAACTGCGAAATCAGTCATGCAGCCGGTGAGATTAACAGGAATTGCACCCGCTGAATGCGCCAGGTCCCAAAGGGTGAGGGCACCGACCTGATGCGCTTTCTCAGTTATTTTCGCCATATCATGTTTACGGCCTGTGCGATAATCTATCTCGGTTAGCATAATGACGGCGACTTCTGATGAGATGTGGTTAATCACATTTTCTGGTGAAACAATTTGAAGTTGATGGTTATTCCCTTGCATGCGTATAAGGCCTTCGGCGATATATATATCGGAGGGAAAATTCCCCGAATCAGTAAGAATTATTGATCGGTTTGGCCGCAATTCAAGGGCCGATGAAAGCGCTTGAAAAACCTTAATGGAGAGTGTGTCACCTGTTACGACGCAGCCTTGTTTGGCACCAATAAGTTTGCCAATGCGATCACCAAGTTTTGATGGTTGTTGCATCCACCCCGCATTATTCCATCCCGTTATGAGCATTTCGCCCCATTCGTTGGTGAGCATTTCTGTCATTCGATTAGACGTAGCTTGCGGCAGTGGACCAAGAGAATTTCCATCAAGATAAATGATATTCTCTGGCAATTGAAACATTGCTTTTGTTGCGGAAAAATCTGTCATTTAATGTCACTCATTATATGAATTTATACGATTTAAATCTCAGTTGCATGGTTCTGTAAATTTGGAAATTCAAAGGTGCTGTAACATTTATCTTAGTTTTTAAGTGATTAGCGTGAAAGCAATTTAAATCAAACGATACTTGAAGTCAGTTGAGGTAAGTTATTTTCAGTAACTGAATTACGTTTAATGAATAAGAGATGCAAAATTTAATGAAAGGTGAAGTTTCCAGAAAATGTACTTTTAAAGGT
>JAPORV010000018.1 GCA_026710055.1 Aestuariivita sp. | reverse complement strand
GTCTATTTTGAGATACCCGATAACCAACCGGCGAAATTCTTGCGGAGACAAGCTTTCATCCAAAAATGGCTCAATGGCCTTGGCGCGCATATCAACCAGTTTCGATATATTCAGGTCAAGTCGCCCAATTGTTTCAACTGCCTTTTGGTCATTTTTGTTTCGGGGCAGAATATGGCCGTCTCCCGTAAAGCTGAAGAGATCTTCGCAGTTAGGGTCCAATGGAGATATCAGCAGCTCTGTGTCAAACCAGTCACCTTTCCTGTGCCCACAATGCAATGGCTCGCCTCTTTTGGATTGCTTTTGGCATGAACACAGCATGTTGTCGAAATCCAGCGAATCAACTTCTGGATCGCTTTGTGGCTTGAAATGTTCGATATGTGAATCTTCAACTGTAAGCCGACCCTCGCAGTAGCAACAAATAAATCCTTGCTCTCGCATTAGCGCTGATTTTACCGAATTCTTGATTTCATTCGGCATATCGCGAAACGTCGGTTGCCATTCTTCGCTCGCTAGCGCTTTCCATTCGGTAAACAAATCTGGTTCCTCTCTCTTTTCGATGTGTTTCATTTCCCTATCAATTCCTTGCGCCTTATCAACACATCAGCCTTGACCAAATCTGAATCTTCATGAATAAGTTCCCTCATCTTGTTGATGTGCTCTTTGGCCTTGTCGAGCTTTCCATCATGAATCAATTCGAATATCTCACTTATGGCTTCCTTGACGGTGACTGGCCTCGTGGTATCCAAGCCCATCAAATCCTCAAGAATGCGATCAACCGTCTTGCCGTAGGACTCAGAAGGCCGCGTAACTTGCAATTCTCCACTTTCCATACTCAGCAGGAACAGGTTCTCCGGTTGAACATGGGTGACGATACTGGGAGAATGAGTTGACAGCAACAACTGGCAGTTGGGGAACACCTCGGGTAGTTTAGTGATAACTGTGCGCTGCCACTCGGGATGAAGATGAAGATCTATCTCGTCGATTAGAATAATCCCCTCTCCATGCAGCGGATTTTTGCGCAACGGATTGGAGATTGCCAGCCGGCGCGCCATGTCCCCTATCATTGCCATCAGGCACTTTTCTCCGTCAGAAAGTTGATCAATCGTAACTCGTCCATCTTTCTTTTCGATCTCCATCCGCAGTGGGTTGCGGCGTACAGTCAAATTGCTGTAGCCAGGCAAAAAATGAGCCAGCGCGTTTCGCACAGCTTCCAGTTGCGGGTCTGGAAATCTTGAAATAGATGCATCGAATAGCTGAGTCTGCTGATCTCGCCTAGCTTCATTTTCCAAATCTTCCCGCTCTCTAAACCATTCGAAAAACGTTCGGAAATTAGCTCCACTGGTTAGCGATTGATCGTAGGCAGAAAGTAAGTCAAATCGGTGCTTTGACCGAATCCGCAATGGGATGTCCAGCACCGCTCGATTTACGGGATAATGCGCAAACAAAGGTATATTGGCTCGACCCTTTTTCGTTGTTACGTCTAGTCGTATATCTTCGGCGGTTTCTGATGCTCCATTTAGAACCGAAAAGACAAATCTATTGCTATATCCTTTTCGCACCTTTTTGAGACTCCATCCTTTCGGTTTAAGATCTTTCGCCAGCAAAATGACCAATCCCGCCAAATTTTCTCCATTATTGATATCAGATTCCGTAATTCGCCGGCCAGGTGCGTTGGCTGTTCTAATTCGATTAGCGAGCCAAGAAAGCAAAATCGCGGAAGCATCCAAAACGCTTGATTTTCCGGCGCCATTTACACCAACGAACAGGTTGAGATTTTTGTGCAACTGAAGAGTGAGCTTTTTCGCGCCGCGAAATCCCTCCAACCTTACTTCACAAATATGCATTTCAACCCTCCTATGCTGAAAGGCCCGGAATCTTCTTCAGGGCGCTGCCGAAATTGGGGTAGTTGACTTTTACGCCATCGTCGAGGTCGATTTCGATCTGGCGGGTGGCGAGTGGGTAGAGCACATCGCGCTCGTAGTCTTCGAGTTCGACGATCATTTTATTGGACTTTTCGATTTCCTTCAAGGCTTTGGTCTTTTCGCCTTGGCTGCTGCCAGCGCTGATGCTGACCGCCTCAAGGTGGCTTTTGTGGGAGGCGAGCTTGGCGCGGAACTCTCGCAGATAGTCGTTGAGCACGATACTTACCGTCTCGGGGCGGTAGCGGTGCATGTAAATCAGGGCGTTGAAGCTGCCTTTGGGACTGCTGAACAGCCAGTAGATGGGGCGCTTCTTGTAGCACTTCACATGGTCGGCGTAGAACTCGCCGAGGAAGTAGTCGCGGATGCCGTAGTTGCGCCTGCCTTTGATGTTCAGTCCGTCCTCGACGAAGCGGAGATTTTCCTCGTAATGCTCATCACCGAAGGTTATGCGCAGGAATTTGCAGAAACGCTCGGTAATGTCGTCGGGGAACCAGTTGCCGCTGAGCATGGGGATCACGTTATCACCGTCTGCCGGAAAGCGTGAGTCTGGAATTTTTTCCATGTAATCTTCCATTGTTTCACCTTGATTAGCCAAGATAAGCCCCGGCCGGTCCAGCGAATAGCGTCCAAACATGCAGCCTACTGCATACGAGATGAGTTCGCGCATAGTATCGGCAAGCAAGAGCTTTTCCAATTCCTGTTCAGTTTTTTCAGCGCCGTATCGGTAGCGCGGATTGCAGGTGAGCGTGATTTCACTTAGCGGCACTGCGGCATTGAGATCATTTTGCAGCTCACAGGCGTTAATAAAGATATAGTTGTTTTCTTCTTCTAGTCGTTTTGCTTGGAAAGTTTTATCGCGCCAATAACTTCTGAGTTTATCATAAGAAAATCGCAGTGTGGATCTTCTGAGATCAGGCTTTATTATCGGCAAGCTAGCGAAGTTCCAAGATGTTTCGTAAGAATCCCAGTCCGATTTAGACATATTAATCAAATTTTCTGCCGCTGATAGAGATGCTTTGTTCGTATCAACGAAAGGAAGTTTTAAAAAATCACCACTAGTTAAACTCATAGTTGGCGCAATCATTGGAATAATATGCTGTGATACGCATGAATTCAAGAATAAGAGTGCCTTATCTTGAATTTTATCATCACTGAAACTTGCTGAAAGTCCCACGCCATCGAATAATTGTCCAGGTGGAGTTATTCGGAAAGAATTGATCCCTGATGTAAGTTTTGGCCAAGTTAATAGCCGCTTGAAGTAATTTTTTCTACCAAAAAATCCATATGAATTTCCATGCTTCTCGGCGTGCAATTTAATGCGATCACCTTTATCTTCATAATCAACAACAAGTTCCTGGTTTCCATACCATTTACGAAAACTACCGCCAGAAGCACATGGGTACCATCGCGTATTCCGCATATTATGCTTACTTTTGAAAAATATGGAATCTATTTTTACTTCGAACCAATGACGCATGAAATAGTCATTGTTTCCTGTCTTTATCCCGAAACTAGCAGAGCAGAAATTCGAAATAGACTGTCGATCAAATAATGACAAGATATGTTGACTTGCCCAGTATGCGATTGGGCTACCGGGGATTTTTTTGATATCCGCTGCAGATGCATGGTGGAACCAACTACAGCTTGGATTCTTGATTGCTTCAAGCGTGCGGGGACCTTGGTTTATTGATCCTCTAAACTGAGAGAGCCGCACATAGCTTCCCATAAAATTGGGTCTGTACGAATTTTCAACTGTGAATGCACAAACTGGCACTGTAGCTCCATCAAATCCGGAGTACTCTAACTGGACCAATGATGTTATTGTTTTTTGGTTAAGCAAAAATTTTCTTAGCTTTTCGTGAGTTGAGATGAACATCCATACGAACGGTGACATAAAACCTAGCTGTCCTTTGGGGAGAGTAAGTCCGATGTTGCGAACTATAGAGGCGGAAAACAAATCAGACTTTGCATCCGGGTAACTACTCCTAAGCCAAGAGGCTAGACCTCTGTTCATTCCCTTTCTTCCCATGTACGGCGGATTAGCGATTACCACATGGTTATTTGGATTAAGATAATCAACTTGCTGCAGCACCCTCAATACTTTCTTATGTGTCGTGCTCAAAAATAGCTGTTCCGATACGTTTTTTGCTTCCAGCATTTGACGAAGTTCCGTTATATCAGTTTCAGTTGGTCGTATTAGCGAGCCAAAGTTTTCGGCTTCCTCGAACTCGCACAAGGTGGTCTGTAGTGACTCGGTGAACAGGTCCCGCCCGATGAAATTCATGTAGCCGTCCAATTCATCCTCATCGAAGCGTATAGCCTCCAGCACGCAGATATTCGGCTTGACTCCCTTGTTGAAGAACCGACGCTGTCTGGCCC
>JAPORV010000403.1 GCA_026710055.1 Aestuariivita sp. | reverse complement strand
GGACAGGCGGAGTCCGTCTGCTGCGTCATTTTAGCGGAAATGTCGGCCTGATGAGGCCACCGGACATCGGGTAATTAGCAGTTGTGCAGTAAAATTCCCCAATAAATTTGATATTGCGATGAAAAATATTCATATTTTTCTCTTGGCAGTCGCCAGAAAAGGGGGGTTTTTTAACAGACACTAGTTAGTCAAAACGCTCTTACCGACACGTCGTCGTTCAGAACAGCAGCTTGTTGCGCGTATAATGATGCTCGGTTAAAATTAGGTGATAGGGTGCGAAATAGTTACGAATTTTTCATTTTTAGTTATTTGAAGAGCAATTTATTCAGCTTTTTTTGAGATTTAGCAGTTAGAGGATATTTATTATCGTTTGTACACACCAACCTGAATTGCTTATAATCAATGTGTTCTGTCATTGATTAATCAAATTAAGACCTTATCGTCTGCAATACTTCATTGCGTCTTAAAGAAAGGGGATTATATACATGATTAACCTTCATACTATATGTATTGGCTCTAACTGATAATTAATTGTATATATGGTATTTTGATTAATTAAATATAGAAGCCTCTAAAGAAAATAAGAAATTTACTAAACATCTTTCAAATTTAAAATCACCGCCGAGGGAAAAGATCAAAAATTGCGCTTTCCTGATTTCGTATGCCCAATAAAACCAACATAAAACTCGTTAAGAATATCATCGAACTCGCTCGACAGAACGACATGAGAATCACGACAGCGGAAAGTTGTACGGGCGGCATGCTCATTTCCACTTTAACAGATTTACCTGGTGCATCTAGTGTCATTGACTGCGGTTTTGTTACCTATTCTAACGAAGCAAAAATTGACTTACTGAATGTCCGTAAAGCAACACTAAAAACCTACGGAGCAGTATCAGAAGAAGTTGCGCTACAAATGGCCGAAGGCGCTTTAGAGAAAGCTAAAGCTGAAGTTGCAATTTCAATCACCGGGATTGCAGGTCCCGGAGGTACTCGCTTAAAACCAGAGGGACTTGTTTACTTTGGAATTACAACATCAAAAACATCTACAAAGACAAAAAAGGTCGAGTTTGGTTCACTTGGACGCAATAACGTGCGCATCGCGGCCTGCAACACAGCCTTAGGCATGCTTTTAAATGAAATGAGTAAATCTTCATAATCTACCAAAGCATCAAAAGTTAATGTCTAACAGATAAATTTCATAAGATCAAAATCTCTTTCACTAGCTTGTCATTCATACATAAAGTGCGTGCGCTCTTTTTTCGAACGCACGAACAATGCGTTGCATTGCTTCATTAAAAACAACACCAATAATCCTTTGCAAAACTAAATTACGAAGCTCAAAATCTACAAAAAACTTAATCTCACATCCATCTTCAACGTCACGAAAAATCCAGTTCGATTTCATGAACTTAAATGGACCGTCAATGTATTCTGTACTTATTTTCCCCGCATTTTCGCTTAAAATTACTCTACTGCCAAACTTTTCTTTAAAGATCTTGAATGAAATCACAAGATCAGCCTTCAAAATTACATCTTGATCATTAGAAACTCTAGAACAAACTCTTGCAGCTGCGCACCAAGGGAGAAAATCAGGATATCGTTCAATATCGGCCACGAGATCATACATTTGTTTGGCCGAATATGGCAAAATTCTACTTTCAGAATGTGTCGGCATGCCGCTTCTCTAGAAAAAATCCACCAATTTGATGTCATTTACGTTTGCAAAAAATTGCAACTAATACCTAGACCAATCAAGAATATAAGCAAAAGATGCTTGCCTGTTTGCATTAAATAGGCATCAAATTATATTTGATGAAAATTTTATCAACAATACACTACAAAGGTCAACAAAGTGTTACTTTAAAAACGTAACAATCCTAATATCTGAACATAATTGAATTAATAGTTTGGCATTGACGAAGACAGCAGATCTTTTGACTATTCAAGCCTTTTGAAATACAAACTTGCGTCAAATATCAAAGTGATATTTCCATCAATTTAATGAAGTTTGTACACTAGTAACAAACAAAAACATTCAGGTGCGTAATATGCGATTAGCTCTTCTTACCAAATTTTTCACTCTGGCTTTTGTAACTTCCGTATCATCTACCGAACTTCCGAAATCAAAGCAAACAGTTCTTAAGCTGTATTTAACAGCGCAAGAAACGAAACATTTTTTAGATGATAATCCCAATGCATTTTTTGTGGATGTACGGACGACAGAAGAAGTAGACGAAGTTGGTTTAGCGGAAGGAATAAACTCTTTAATTCCTATTTTTCTCAAAAATACTACGGGGTCTGAACTAAATCCTGACTTTTTACCAGGAATGATAACTGCAACGCAAAAAAATAATATCTTGCAAACAGATCCAATTGTCATCATTTGTCGTTCTGGTAATCGTAGCGCAACTGCTGTCGATCTATTGGCAAAACTTGGCTTTAGAAAAGTATATACTGTTACTGACGGTTATGAAGGAGACAAAGCAAAGTCAGGTTCAAGTAAAGGGCTGCGCACGGTAAATGGTTGGAAAAATGCTAACTTACCTTGGAACCAAAAAGCGTCCTCAAGTTGCGAACCCGCTATCGCTGGCGGTAGATGCTAAGAATTACTTCGCTAATTCAAGCTTTTGAAGACGTGCCATTCGTAATTTCTCAAAATCATCACCTGCATGATAAGATGATCGCGTTAGAGGCGTTGCAGATACCATCAAAAAACCTTTACCATAAGCAGCTTTTTGGAATTGCCTAAATTCTGCCGGCGATACAAAACGATCCACTTTGTGATGTTTTGGTGTTGGTTGTAGATACTGACCAATTGTCAAAAAATCCACATCTGCTGCCCGCATGTCGTCCATTACCGCGTGAACAGCTTGACGGTTTTCACCCAAACCAACCATTACACCAGATTTGGTGAAAATTGATGGGTCAATCTCTTTTACTCTTTGCAGCAAGCGTAGAGAGTGAAAATATCGTGCACCCGGCCTTACTTCAGGATAAAGTCCTGGAACAGTTTCAAGATTGTGATTAAAAACGTCTGGACGTGCCTCAACAACTAATTCTAGGACGGTCGAAGTACAGTTCAGAAAGTCAGGTGTAAGAACTTCTATTGTTGTATTGGCGTTGCGTTTCCGAATAGCCCGAATGGTTTGAGAAAAATGTTTAGCACCGCCGTCTTCTAGATCATCACGGTCTACTGATGTAATGACCACATGGCTCAAATTCAATTTCCGCACTGCCTCAGCGACCCTACCGGGTTCAAATGGGTCAAGACCTTCAGTTGGTTTACCGGTCGCAATATTACAGAATGTACATGCTCTTGTGCAAACATCACCCATAATCATCATGGTCGCATGACCCTGAGACCAACACTCACCAACATTAGGACATCCCGCTTCTTCACAGACTGTAAAAAGGTTATGTTCACGTACAATACGCCGCGTATTAGCAAAGGCTTCACCTGAAGGCGCTTTGACTCGAATCCAAGCCGGCTTCTTTGGTTGTGGGTTATCTGGACGACGAGCTTTTTCTGGATGCCGTAGTGCGGGTACTCTTAAATCGTGCATAAAAGGAACCAAATTTAAAGATTTTTGTAACTATTCAGGTACTCAATATAGTAATTTCTATATCCTGTATACCATATTGAGTTATTTTATCTGTTTATCCTCAATTGCTTTCGTGCAGAAATTCGATTTAACGAAATAAGTAATCTACATATTGCATATCATTATAAATTAATTACCATATATAGACTAATTCATACCTTAATAGCTACGATTTTTTTAACATAGCCTCTAAAAACCATTCATTAGCCTACTTAATTCATCAGCGTCAAGCAATCAAAGCTAACATCATTATTGCTTTGTAGATGGTGAATACCCATAGATCGGATTACAAATCGTCGCATCAAAAAAATCGTACATCCAATCGACGTTTTGGTTCATTAATCACACAATCTAGATATTGATGCTGCTTCTGAAATTTCCTTATTTTTATCATTAAGAAAAATTATTTTTCGTAACGTTAATAGTCTCGAAATTAACACTTTACAGGCAATTTAGAAGTAATTTTTCTTTTTTTTCAGCGGTTTAGTATCTGGATGTTCAAGTAGCTTTTTCCTTAGTTAGTGTCTGTAAAAAAACCCTAAATTCGATATTAAAACGCTGAAAAAGTTGACTCTTTTGTCATTTTTCTCTGGCGAAGATTGCGGGTATTTGATACAATATCAGCAATTATAACCAAGATTTGCTCCAAATCAGCAAATCTTCGCCAGAATCTCTCGAAAGAAAGGTCACATTATGCGCA
>JAPORV010000278.1 GCA_026710055.1 Aestuariivita sp. | reverse complement strand
AAGAAAGGGAAGCGCACGGTGGATGAACAAGCGCGCGAACAGGCTTGTGCGTTTGTCGACGCTCGCTATTAGCATGCGGCGATTGAATCAGCGATTAACAGGTGCAGAGCATCACGGTATGCAGCGGGTTTACTCGTATGGTGCTGATGGGTTCTCTCGTATGGTGGGCATTTCCATTATTGCGGCCAACCTGGTGCGGCTGGGACGTTTTATTCGTGAGAAGGAGCGAGAGCGTCTGAAGCGCCAGCAACGTCGCGCTGCTTAATCATCAATTCAAAAAAACAGGCTTCAGACCGGACAGGCGGAGTCTGTCTGCTGCGTCATTTTAGCGGAAATGTCCGCCTAGTGAGGCCAACGGACATTGGGTAATCGGCAATTATGCGGTAAAATTCTCCAATAAATTTGATATTGCGATGAAAAATATTCATATTTTTCTCTTGGCAGGCGTCAGAAAAAAGGGGGGGGGGTACAGACACTAGTTAAAGAATACAACGGGAACCTTATTATTAAACTGCTCATGAAAATGACTGTATTTTTGAATGACTGTATTTTTTGGCGATAGCTGATGTGAATGTGGTGAGTTTAAAGCCTGTCAGAAAAAATCAACGTTGATGGTTGTCAAAGAACTTATTCAGAGGAATATCTGGAGAGGACATTTTTGCAGTAAATGATTAACTATGGCATTTAGTCATAGTTTATTTTTAGTAATTATTCAAGTATGAATCAGTCCATATATAGTACTTAATTTATAATGATATGCAGTATATAGATGCCTTATTTCGTTAAGTTGAATTTCTGCACGAGAGCAAGTGAGAATAAACAGATAAAATAATTCAATGTGGTATACAGGATATTCGAATTATTATATTCAGTACCTGAATAGTTAGTGTCTGTTAAAAAACCACTATTTTTCTTAAATTTCAAGAGTTTACCATGCATAAAAGTATATTTTTCAACGTGTTGACTTAACCGAAATATGTGGATGCCTTTTCTTCAATTTAGCGAAGATTGGCTGATTCAATGGAAATCATGTAAGATATTAAGAAATTGTACCAAATATCGGAAATCTTCGTCAGAACAAACGCATCAGAAAAGTACATGTTTTCAATATTTTACCAGCGAATTTAGGGTTTTTTAACGGACACTAGTTACTATTTTTGGATTAAATACTATAGTACTCTGACTACTATATGCGCCATAAATTCATAACGCCGGGCCATAAGTATTGTATGATGGGCACTAAAACATATAATCCCCTTGTTTTATATGCGAAGTCATAATCCCATATGTTGTTAGAATTGCTTTGTTTTTAATATCGGTTATTAAATGTGAAAGTTGGCCATTATTTAGCTGATTTGTTGGAATTAAGATGGAAATAATCATGCCCAACGTTGCACCATTTATGAAGCATTGTTTGATTGGTGGAAAGGAAGTTGCAGCGGAAAACGGAAAAATGATTGCACTAACTAGCCCAAGCAACGGTGAAAAAATTGCCGACATTGCTGCAGGTGGTGCGATTGAAATCGATAAAGCGGTTTTGGCAGCCCGCGCTGCATTTGATTCTGGAGATTGGTCTAGACTTTCAGCGATGGAGAGAGGAAGATTACTTCACAGTCTCTCTGTCAAGATATGTGATCATGCAGAAGAACTTGCAAAACTTGAGGCAATGGACACCGGAAAACCTTATTCTCAGGCTCAAGCTGATGTTGCAGCTGCCGCTAGATATTTTGAGTTCTACGGTGCAGCAGCTGACAAGGTTCATGGAGAAACTATTCCATTCATGAATGGTTTTCAAGTTCAAACTATCCGTGAACCGTTCGGTGTCACAGCCCACATCATACCATGGAATTATCCTGCGCAGATGTTTGGTCGATCATGCGCTCCGGCGCTTGCGATGGGAAATGCAATTGTTCTTAAACCAGCCGAGGAAGCGTGTCTAACACCGTTGAGAATTGCTGATCTTGCTATGGAGGTTGGTTTTCCGAAGGGTTCCGTCAATGTGGTTACGGGATTAGGAGAAATTGCTGGTGCTGCTCTTACAACGCATCCGGGAGTAAATTTTATTTCATTTACCGGATCGCCGGAAGTTGGTGTCGCAATCCAAACAGCGGCTGCAATAAATCATGTTGGCTGCACATTAGAGCTTGGAGGAAAATCGCCTCAACTTGTTTTTGAGGATGCAGATTTAGACGCTGCAATTCCCGTTCTGCTAAACGCAATTGTCCAAAATGGAGGTCAAACATGTTCTGCCGGTTCACGTGCGCTCATTCAAAGAAATATTTTTGAGGAAGTCGTTGATCAATTGAAAGTAGGATTTGAACAACTTATCGCTGCACCTTGGTCTGAGGACGCTCATTTGGGGGCATTGATATCAGCACAGCAAAAAGAGCGTGTTGAGAAATTTATCGCCGCAGCCGGTGATGAAAGCGCACCGCTTATAGCTCGTGGAAAACTATCAGAAAATGCTGTTGATACCGGTCACTATGTTGCACCGGCGCTATTCGCTCCGGTTGCTGAGAATCACCTCTTGGCGAAGGAAGAAGTCTTCGGACCAGTTCTTTCCTGTATTCCATTTGAGGATGAAGCTGACGCTGTCCGGATTGCAAATGATACTGACTATGGGCTTGTTGCATCTGTTTGGAGTTCAGACGGAGGACGTCAGATGCGGATCGCAAAAATTCTTCGTTGTGGTCAAGTATTCCTGAATGTTTACGGTGCAGGTGGTGGAATTGAATTACCTTTTGGTGGAGTTCGGAAATCAGGGCATGGTCGAGAAAAAGGATTTGCAGCGCTGCATGAATTTTCGCAACTTAAGACAATTGTACAAAATCATGGTTAGTGTAATTATGGGGGCTTGTGATGAGACTGAAGAAAAAGAAAGCACTGATCACCGGGGGTGCTTCCGGCTTTGGCAGGGAGATTGCGCGCCGTTTTGCATCTGAAGGTGCACAGGTAGCCATCGTTGATTTGAACGTTGATGGAGCAGCAGTCATAGCTGAAGAAATCGGCGGACAGGCTATCGCAATTCATTGTGATGTGTCGAAAGGCTCCGAGGTTGCCGACGCGGTTGACGCTACTATAGCTGCGTTTGGGGAGATCAATATTGTCATCAACAATGCTGGATGGAGTCATCGCAATCAACCTCTATTGGATGTTGATTTTGAAACATTCAAAAGGGTTTACGAAGTTAATGTTGATAGTATCTTTCATATGACTAAGGCGATTGTTCCACATTATCGCAAGGTTGGTGGTGGTATAATTATCAATGTGGGATCAACTGCGGGTATTCGTCCTCGTCCGGGATTGACTTGGTACAACAGTTCGAAGGGCGCAGTACATCTTTTAACAAAAAGTCTTGCTGTTGAACTTGCTTCAGACAGGATTCGCGTGTGCTGTTTAGCGCCAGTGATGGGAGTTACCGCGCTTCTCGAAACATTCATGGGCATGCCCGATACCCCGGAAAACAGAGAGAAGTTCTTGCCAACAATTCCACTTGGGCGCCTTTGTGAACCGGAAGATATGGCCAATGCTGCGCTCTATTTGGCGTCTGATGAAGCAAATTTCATTTCTGGCATAATTCTAGAGGTTGATGGTGGTAGAACAATTTGAAACAGTTGATCAAGTTTCTCATTCTTCTCTCTCCGATTCAGTAAAGACGACACTCGTTATCGCTTACTGACCTTGGACGAAGTTCGTTTGGAAATAATCGGCAATTACAAGTTTTTTATGGTTAACTCCGAAGTACTCTCTCATCATCTAACAGAGTAGGCATTTGCTAATGTGTCTCATCTGTTTCGTTCTGCCCATTTTCAAGCTTTGAAGGACATATCGGTGCGAGAGTTTCCCATTTGTAGGATACGGGTAATGCAATTATTACAGGGAAAAAGGTCAATTTGCACTATGTGATGGCGACATGTGTGAAGCAATTAGTCGTGGGGGGGGGCAATGGCATTAACTTAAATTATAGTTTTATTCCATGTGGGAATGAGGCGGGTAATATTTCTTTAACTCTTTGATTATCGTCAATTTTTTCAGTTTTATTCTCTTTCTTGTATTCGGCGCTTCACTCGGCTTAAATGATCCTGTACGCATCTCCTTATTGACGTTCTGGAGATACCGTGATGTCCTTTGACCCCAAGACCTTCAAGGCGCTGACGTTTTTTGGCAAGCGGTTCACCGCCCGGCGGATCGACCAGATCCAGCAGATCCTTGATACCCATGCCGGCATCAGCCGCACCCGACTGGCGACGCGGGTCGCCGAGGCGCTTAAGTGGCGTAATCCCGATGGCCGTCCGAAGTTCCGCGCGTGCCTCGG
>JAPORV010000416.1:2806-4330 GCA_026710055.1 Aestuariivita sp. | reverse complement strand
ATGGCGAGGCGTGTAAAAAAAAGTAGTAGTAGTTCGCGAAGCAAACCTATACATTGCTCTTTCTGCGGCAAAAGTCAGCACGAGGTGGATCGTCTAATAGCCGGCCCTTCAATTTATATCTGCAACGAATGCATAGAGTTATGCAACGACTTATTGATAGAAGAAAAAGATACTTCTTTTCGCAACACCGAAAAAATTCCTAAACCGCAAGAAATTAAGAATGCCTTGGATCAATATGTCATCGGTCAAGACTATGCAAAAAAAGTTTTGTCGGTTGCGGTTTATAACCATTACAAACGTCTGCAACAAAAAAACAAAGACGACTTAGAAATTTCTAAAAGCAACATTCTGCTAATCGGTCCTACTGGTTGTGGCAAAACCTTACTTGCCCAAACGCTTGCGCGGATATTGAATGTACCTTTTGCCATTGCTGATGCTACGACTCTGACTGAGGCGGGTTATGTCGGAGAGGATGTAGAAAATATCATCTATAGGCTTTTGCAATCGTGCGACCATGATATTGGGAGAGCGCAACAAGGCATTATTTATATAGACGAAATAGACAAAATCTCTCGCAAGTCCGATAATCCCTCGATTACTCGAGATGTCTCGGGCGAAGGTGTGCAACAAGCCTTACTCAAACTAATAGAAGGCACCGTTGCCGGAATACCACCGCACGGCGGGCGCAAACACCCTCAACAAGAGCTTATACAAATCAATACCCAAAATATATTGTTTATCTGCGGCGGTGCATTCGCCGGATTGGAACAGGTGATACAGCAGCGCACCGACAAAAGTAGCATCGGTTTCTCGGCACAGATTCGCGACTCTCAAGACACCGAAGTACTAGCACATACCCTAGCCCAAGTTGAGTCTAAAGATTTGATCTCTTATGGCTTGATACCCGAGTTTGTCGGTCGGCTAGCTGTGTTCTCGGTATTAGACGAACTGGATAAAAAAACTTTGGTTCGCATATTAACCGAACCTCGCAATGCTTTAACCAAACAGTATCAATACCTATTTGATATGGAGGATATCAAGTTGAACTTTGAACCTCAAGCACTGGATGCAATCGCTGAGAAAGCAATAGCAAAGCACACTGGTGCACGCGGTTTGCGTAATATCATAGAATCCCTATTGTTGGATACTATGTACGAATTACCCTCTATGGATAATATCGCAGAGGTTATCGTTGACGAGAAAGTTGTGGCAGGGAACATCCCGCCTATACTGATAGCTAAGGCTTCATCACGGCAAAAATACGAGAAAGCCGGATAACACCTAAGTATCACACTTGAAATACCACGCTTGAAATATTGTAAAAGCACCCTAATACTATAAAGACAAACCGGAGTATATTATGGCAACTCATAGAAAATATAAAGACAGCGATTTGATATTGCCCGTCCTGCCGTTGCGCGACGTGGTTGTTTATCCGCATATGGTTATTCCCCTATTCATAGGGAGAAAGAAATCTATCAGCGCAATTGAATTCTCAATGCAATGCAATAAGCAAATTATGCT
>JAPORV010000416.1:0-2750 GCA_026710055.1 Aestuariivita sp. | reverse complement strand
TCGGAACTATGGCAAATATTTTGCAGCTACTTAAATTACCCGACGATACGATTAAATTATTGGTTGAAGGCACTGAACGCGCCAAAGTTGTTAGATACACCAAAGACAAAAGATTCATAGCTGCCGAAATAGATATTTTGGAAACCACCACCAAATATGACTCAAAGAAAATTGAGACACTGGCTCGTCTGGTTCTAAATCAATTTAGCCAATACGTCAAATTCAATAAAAAAATACCCGACGAGGTATTACAGACTCTCACTACCACCGAAACCTTGAACAAGTTGGCATATACGATTGCCGCCCATACCACTTTGAGTATAGAAAGCAAACAAAAGATTTTGGAAATCAACGATATATACGAGCGTCTGGAATGTTTGATGGCTTTGCTGGAAGAAGAGCTTGACATCCTCAAGGTGGAGAAACGTATTCGCGGTCGAGTGCAGCAACAAATGGAAAAAAGCCAGCGAGAATACTATCTAAACGAGCAGATGAAAGCGATACAAAAAGAACTCGGCGATATAGACGAAGTTGACAGCGAAGCGCAAAATTATCGGGAAAAAATTACCAAAGCGCAAATGCCTGCCGATACCAAAAAGAAGGCTCTCGTGGAATTAAGTAGACTAAACATGATGGCACCAATGTCTTCGGAAGCCGCGGTAGTGCGCAATTATCTAGATTGGTTGATCAGCATGCCGTGGACCAAAAAATCGAGAACCAAAAGAAGTCTGGATGACGCATCAAAGATTCTAGAAAGCGATCATTATGGTTTAGAGAAAGTTAAGGAACGCATTATAGAATATCTAGCAGTTCAACTGAGAACCAAAAAAATCAAAGGCACGATACTGTGCTTAGTCGGCCCACCAGGTGTCGGTAAAACTTCGCTGGGTAAATCGATTGCCAATGCAACTGGGCGCAAGTTTACGCGTATGGCACTGGGTGGTGTCCGAGACGAAGCCGAGATACGCGGGCATCGTAGAACCTATATTGGTGCACAACCCGGCAAATTCGTACAAAACCTAGCCAAAATCGGCGTACGCAATCCACTATTCTTATTAGACGAGATCGATAAAATGTCTACCGACTTTAGAGGCGACCCAGCATCGGCTTTGCTTGAAGTATTGGATAGCGAACAAAACTCTACCTTCACCGATCATTATTTGGAAGTTGAGTTTGACCTATCCGATGTAATGTTTGTTTGCACTGCGAATAGTCTGCGCATACCGCCAGCATTATTAGATCGTATGGAAGTCATTAGAATACCCGGCTATACCGAAGACGAAAAACTTAATATTGCGATGCAATATCTAATGCCCAAAGCAATGAAAGCAAACGGACTGCTCACAAAAGAGATGCAAATCTCCCAAAATGCCGTGTTGGATACCATACGCTATTACACACGCGAAGCCGGAGTACGCAACCTTGAAAGAGAGATTATGAAAGTTTCTCGCAAAGTCGTTAAAAATCTAGTTTTGAGCAAAGACAAAGCTAAAAAGCCGATAAAAGTAAGCCCAAGCTCTCTTGAACGTTATTTAGGTGTAAGAAAGTTTCGCTACGGAGTTGCCGATGAAGAGAACCGCATCGGGCAAGTCAACGGGCTGGCATGGACTGAATCTGGAGGCGAATTGCTGACCGTAGAAAGTACAACGATGTCGGGCAAAGGACGCTTATCACATACTGGTCAACTTGGCGATATTATGAAAGAATCGGTACAAGCTGCAATGGCTGTAGTGCGCAGCCGTGGTGAGATTTTAGGTATCGCACCGGACTTCCATGAAAACCACGATGTGCATGTGCATATACCCGAAGGTGCCACCCCCAAAGACGGACCCAGTGCAGGCATCACGGTTTGTACTGCGATTACATCGGCAATTACAAAAATACCAGTGCGTGCAAACGTAGCGATGACTGGAGAGATTACGCTACGCGGCGAAGTGCTGGCAATCGGAGGCTTGAAAGAAAAACTCCTAGCTGCGCAAAGGGCGCATATTAAGACTGTCCTTATTCCTAAAGAAAATGCTAAAGACTTGAAAGAAATACCTAAAAACATCATCGGCAAACTTGATATACAACCCGTGCAATGGATAGACGAGGTATTGAAAATAGCATTGACCGACATGCCGATACCAATAGAATACAAAGATAAAATAACTGGAAAAATCCCTGCCGATAAGGAAATATCCCGCAAAACAGGTAAAACCAGCGGAATTCAAAGCCACTGAACGAGTAAATTTATAAAATTTTGTGATATTCCCTTACTTTTTTAGGTTTTTGTTGTTAAAATTGCTATTTAATAATTCGCAGAACCTTCTTTCACTACATGTCAAATAGGGTTCATATTAACTATAGTTAACTATTACTTAAGGAGATTAAGCAAAAATGAATAAATCTGAACTTGTTGAAGCAATTGCCAGCAACGGACTATCAAAATCCGATGCAGCTAAAGCCTTAGATGCAACGATATCTGCAATAACTGGAAGCCTAAAAGACGGTCAATCTGTGACCATTGTAGGATTTGGAACTTTTATGGTTCGCGAAAGCAAAGCTCGCATGGGACGCAACCCCAGAACTGGTGAGAGTATTCAGATCAGCGCAAGCAAAAGACCTTCGTTTAAGGCAGGTAAAGCACTAAAAGACGCCCTAAACTAATTATCCGACTAGAGGGTGCTTAGCTCAGTGGTAGAGCGTCGCCCTTACAAGGCGGAAGTCGGGGGTTCAAATCCCTCAGCACCCACCAAGTGAGCGGAACG
>JAPORV010000460.1 GCA_026710055.1 Aestuariivita sp. | reverse complement strand
TCCGCCCATGGTGTTCAATCACAGGCACAAGCCACTGCATCGCAGCCACCGAGATTCACTTTACGACCCGTCGTCATTCAGCACCACAGCCCGTTGCACGTATGATGATCATCGGTCAAAAATTAACCGTTGGGGTGCTGAATAGTTACGAAAAGTTTATTGCTTTGCTTAAGAACTTGTAGCCCAATATCATGGGTTTGAATAACAGCACGATCATTTGTTGATCGGTTGATGACAATTTTGAATTTTTGACCGAGGAATTGAAGTTCCGAGTGGTCTGTAGCCCATTATCGAATTAATTCTGCGTACGGACGCGGATCGGCAACTTCATCCTTCGTACTACCTGAAGAATGGTCGGCGGCAACATTACGGATTATGTTTCCAGACATTTGAACAGCATGAAGGTCAACGGTGGCAAGCGCATCAAGTATGTTTGGTACATCGCATAACTTTGGGGCTTATATATTTGATTAACCAAAATACCATATATACGGTTAATTATCAGTTAGAGCCATACATATAGTATGAAGGTTAATCATGTATATAATCCCCACAACTTTGGCCAATTAAACTTTACATTCTGTCGTGTTGTAAAGTGCCCATACCCCCGACCCAACGATCAGCACATAAGCCAACTGATGCATTTGACTACGTTTAATGTGCCATAAGGAATAGCCACCCTGAGCATGTAAGCATGAAGTTGCAAATAAAGACCACTCATTAGCCGAAGAGATTTAAATTCTTCTTCGGTAAGCTGTCCATTTATTCTTTGTACGACTTAAGTACGAAATTACGCATTTCGTTTTTTAAGAAATTATCGGTCAAAATCAATATATTTGTATACTGGAACACCTGCAATATTTTTTCAGCAAATCCCGCTAACATGAGTGAATAGTAACGAGTATTATTCGAACTCTAAGTCTTTGAGAAAATTAGAAAAAATGTTCCAAAAATAACATTAAAGTTTCAATTTTGGTTCAGAAACTTAACGAAAAATAATTTTTTTAAATTGCGTAACTATATGAAAATAAAAAGAAGAAATATTCTAGCGGGAATTGCTGTATTTTTCTATTCGTAAATTGAAGGACCAAAATGGCGGAAGTTCTCTCGAAAATGCACTGGCTCAGGGCCGTTTGTTTTGATTGTCACTTTTGCCAAGTAAGCGCCGACGACTTTGTTCTGTTATTTTTCTGCCAGTAGTGAACGGAGTTATGCGTCTGCTTCATCTGTCAGCACTTCAGCGTTCTTTATATTTAGTGTCTGTTAAAAAACCCTAAATTCGCTGGTAAAATGTTGAAAAAACGTACTTTTCTGATGCGTTTGTTCTGGCGAAGATTTCCGATATTTGGTACAATTCTTTAATATTTTACAAGATTTCCATTGAATCAGCTAATCTTCGCCAAATTAAAGAAAAGGCATCTACATATTTCGGTTAAGTCAACACGTTGAAAAATATACTTTTATGCATGGCATACTATTAAAATTTGAGAAAAACGGGTTTTTTAACAGACACTATTTAGCACCCATGTATCATCATCGGCGAGATATATGACATTTCCTTACAAAAGATAATTGGCAATCATAACTTTTGGTGTGAAATCACAAGTCATTATATTACCCTTCGTTTTGATTCGGGCATTAATTCATAATTGCGAGGCATGATCCCAAGTAATAACAAAACTGGTCCGTTGAGTTGCTGAACAACCTGTTCAAATGTTGGGTCGACGAGAGTCGTTGAAAAAACCTGCTGATCAGGCCTTAATATATTCTCAATCACAGTTATCGCAGTTGTGGGTGAAGCACAGTGCATTAATTACCGGCTTTGAATGAACTTAAGGGCTTTTTTACCTATATAAATAACGATAATTTGGTTTTGAGTGGCGAGTGTTTTCTGCGATTAATAAAACCATCAATATCATGACCAGTAATGAAACAAACCGACTGATTGCGATACCGTTTTGTCAGAGCCTGGCCTATTTTTGCAATAGCGGCAGACGCTGCGGAAATACCGGGTATGATTTGCCATGCTAGAATTATGGCCTCGACTGCCTCAATTTCTTCGTCAATGCGGTTAATAGTGTAACATCGTCGCCTTTTAGTCGCACTACATCAAAACCGCCTTAAGCGTTGCTATCATTAAAGAATGAATATAATTTTGAGAATAGTGGTGCCCATAAGCTTTTTCTCCTACATTGACTTTCATTGCGGTACGGGGAGCAATATTAAGAATATCCAAATGTATAAGCCTATCGTAGAACATTACTTTAGCATCTGCCGATAAGCAATGGGCTTTTAGAGTCAGTAACTCAGGGTAACCTGGCCCAGTTCTGACAAAAATGACTTTGCCTTACTTCTTTGTGAACTGCAGCTTTGTAACGTAAGAACGCTGTTATTTTTTGTTTTGCATAGTTGGAATTAGTAATTTGCCTTGATTGCTCGTTAATCGCTGACACAATGGAACCTTTTGTTTGCCTAAAGGTGACTTATTTTTAAGCTGTTAAGTATGTGTTTTCTCACAATAGATTGAAGTATAGGCTGATTTTCTTCTTTTTCGGTTTTTATTTATACCAAACAAGTTAAGGCTTATTTTAAATTGAAAGCCCTAGAAGAGATCAATTAGTTAATTCTATTTAAAATTTTACTTTTTTTGACAAATATAAAAAATAATTCTTATATTTGTAATATATTAAACCAATCGAGGAAATTAATCTAATTTAATAATTTATTTGGAATAACTGTTCTCAAGTGAGATTAGAATAAAAATGACAGTGCGAGTTGATGAATTAGATCGAAAAATTTTAACTGAACTTCAGCGGGATTCATCTCAATCTCTTGAAAAGGTTGCGGAAAATATAGGGTCTTCAAAGACGCCCGTATGGCACCGTCTGCGAAAGTTGCGTAAATCGGGAGTCATCAAACAACATACTGTCGTTTTAGATGCAGATGCACTTGGATACGAAGCTTGTTTTTTTGTGTTAATTCGTACATCTGAGCATGAAGCGGAATGGCAGCGGGAGTTCTTGAACGCAATTCTGGAACGACCAGAAGTTCAAGAAGCTCACCGATTAGCTGGCGAAATCGACTATATTCTGAAAGTTCGTGTTAAAAATGCAAGAGCTTATGATGAGTTTTATCAGGCATTGATATCAGATGTTCGGATATACAATGTAACGGCATTGCTTTCTATGGAGGAGATTAAATCGACAACAATCATACCACTTTAACGAAAAAAATATAATGATTTGTGTTGACCGTAACTTCGACGAGAAGCTAGTTCGAACGAGACCATAGAACATTATTTTAGCAGAGAATTTATTTGTAAGAAAGTAATTAAAATCTTTGTATGTTAATAGAGAACTGACGCTTGGAGCAATCCTAAGAGCGGTATTTATGCCTGATGTTGATCTAATTTTTGTAATGTAAGTGAATTTGACTTCGTCTTAGTTTGATGAGAGTGATTTTTTAACTCATTCGAATTTTCGGGCAAAACACGGCCATATAAGTTCAGCCTCTTTTTTGATTGCGTAGACGCAGTTAAATTTCATTTTGTTGATATAGATTTCGGCTAACAGTGTCACATATGTAGCAAATTCTTCCGCGCATGAACATCATTGATTTGCAAGGTGACAACTTCGGAAATCGGAAATACAAAAAACCAGACTACAGGTGGTCAAAGCTGCCGTTCAATAGCACAAATTATGCATCTTGTCTGACAAACGCCTAATATCCTGTACCGAAATCGGGTATAGGAGTTCTTCAGCACTGCGACATTTCAGAAGACCTTCGACCTTCTCTGATGAATTTCGTATATGTTCATAAAACATCCATAAGACCGCAATCTGTGCATTTGCTGTGCGCGGCTTTAAGCCATCTTCAACACTTATCAATTCAAGACCATATGTCCTGTGTCCTGATTCCTTTAGGTCAGATCTTGCTTGTATCTTGGACAAGTTGACAGATAGGCGCAATATAATTGTTTCTTAAGTGTCCTTTGACAAATCTTTAAAGATGATGATGTTAATCATATCTTGGCGAAGCAGGGGAATACAAGATAATTTAATATATGAGCTTTGATGAGTTACCACAATCACTTATGGATGTTGAAAGGCGTGTCGTCTGATTTTCTCAGCCACGGGACACTCCGAACGATTCACTATTTTTTTAAACCATGTTTTTTTTGGTCTTATTGAGGGCATCGTCGAAACATGTCGTTATTTCAGTGACGATTCTCTGAGATGTGCTTTGAAACATATTTAGTGTCTGTAAAAAACCTAAAAATCAGTATTAAAACGCTGAAAAAGTTGACTCTTTTGTCATTTTTCTCTGGCGAAGATTGC
>JAPORV010000406.1 GCA_026710055.1 Aestuariivita sp. | reverse complement strand
TCAGGTGGTCCCTGACGCCCACCCCGTGCTCACACTCGCCTTTCCATCCTTCAGCGTCATTTTTTCATCGGGTTTTTCAATCCGAGGGTTGTCATGCCTGCCGGGTACGTGGATATTTTGTTGACGCAAAAATCACCCGCACGGGTATCATGAAAAAAAGTTAGCGGGAATTGCTGATTAACGCACAATAACTATTTCATTTTGTGTTGAGACATGCTATAAATTGTATCATAAATAACATTATTTGATGCATTACAAAACCAAAGATAGCATCTTAAGGCTGTAGGCACTAGAATGAACCAAAATCGTAGAGATAGAAGGTTGTTGAAAAAAGTCGAAAAATTGAGGGGTTTTGACGATTATGAGTTAAAGCTTGGCGATATAATGCGCGGCGAACGTGCGACAATGGGAAAATCGTTGTTGGATGTACAGCGTGAACTCTGTATCAATCCTCGGTATATTGAGGCTATTGAGACTAGCAATCTATCAGAGTTTGATAGTATGGGTTTTGTGTCTGGATATGTTAGATCTTATGCACGCTACTTAAAATTAGACCCGGAAGAAGCCTATCAGCGATTTTGTGAGGAAAGTGGGTTTATTCCGATTCACTCAGATCAATCACTTAAATCCAAATTTGAACGTGGTGCCGCTTTAATTGGAGAAAAGACCACTGGAAAATTTTTCCACCAGAAAAAACATCAAATGCCTAAAAACTTTCCGATTGGCGAAACGAAAGATGACGGTTTTCAGATTTCTTTTCGCGCTATTGGTTCAATTTTCATTCTTGCTTGCTTAGTTTTGGGTATTGGATACGGCGGGTGGTTTGTTTTGCAAGAAATACAAAGAGTTCAAGTCGCTCCCGTGGAACAAGTCCCGTTTTTATTGCTTGATATTGATCCGATTAACCCAGAAGCAAAAACTGACACACCTCATACACCAAAACCAATGTTGGAGGCTTTTGATCGACTTCGGAGGCCTCAAGTGCTTGATTTTCCTCGTGTTGTCGCACGAGATGGACCTATTTCCACGTTGGATCCCGATCATATTGGGGTTTTTGCTGAGTCGACACAATTACCGGCGTTAGAGACTATTTTTTTTGCTGAAGAAGTTCAGAGACCAGAAAAAACTCGAACTGATGCAGTACCTTCGGAATCACCATTACAATTGCAATTGGTTGTTGTTAGACCAGCTTGGGTTCGTATTAATTCATCATCAGGCGAAGAGCTTTTTAAAGGGATTTTTAAACCCGGAGAAAGGTATGTTGTACCAGCCGACATTGAAGCGCCAGCTGCTCGGATTGGAGAATCAGGATCTGTTTATTTTGAAATTAGTGGAAAATACTATGGACCGGTGGGAAAGCGTGGTAAAGTTACTCCTAATCTTATTTTATCTCCTGACAAAATTATTGATTCATTCGATTTGGCTGATTTAAACGCAGACTCAGATTTAAAGCAGCTGATAGAAAGACAACAAAGTCAAAACATCTCTCCTGTTGAAAACGTCTCAAATTCATCAATTGCATTTAATCAAAGTCGTTCCGTCTCGCAAAGCGCTTTTTTACCATCTTTGGTTGAGTTTCCTAATCCGTTGCCGCAAGTTTTAGAGAATAACGAGCCAAAATTACGCTTAGTTGCTGCACGACCAGCATGGATTAGAGTGAAAGCATCCAATCGTTCAATTATTTTTGAAGGAACATTGGATAGCGGTGAAATATATACTGTCCCAGAAACAGAAGGTCCTCCGACACTAAGGGTTGGCGACTCAGGAGCCGTTTATTTTTCAATAAGAGACAAGTTTTACGGACCTATTGGTCCTAGTGGAAAAGTGACATCAAACATTGTACTTTCTGTACAATCAATTATGCAAAATATGGTGGTTGCTGACTTGGAGAATGACGAGGACCTCGCTCGTTTAGTGGTTGAAGCAAAGGTTGTTGAATCAGTAAGGTAGAGCCACTTGCGAAACTCAGTGGTAGATTTCGATTGCGATGGCGGAAGAAAGGGTGAGATCAGATTTCAGCAATCATTTAAGGGATGCAAGCCCTCAGAAGCCGATTTTTTGCGGATTATAACCTTTGCTAAAATAAAATTCATAACTGTTTTGATTCTAAAGGGAGAATCGATACGGCCAGCAAGAACAGCACCGGCAAGGCGCACCACGAGGGAATCAGTCTGGTTCAGCTCTGCGACATGTTTCCGACTGAGGAAACCGCCCCAAAATGGTTCGAAAAAATCGTCTGGCCCAACGGCCGCGTCTGCCCTCGGTGCGGATGCGCCGACACTCGGACAGCCAGCGCAACCTCACCGCTTCCGGACTACTGTCGCGGCTGCCAGAAGCCGTTTTCCGTCAAGATCGGAACCGCGCTCCAGAAGTCAAACCTGCCCCTCCGCAAGTGGGTTTTCGCTATCTACCTTGAAATGACCAACCTGAAGGGCGTCAGCAGCAGGAAGCTGCACAGGGACATCAACGTGTCGCAGAAGAGCGCGTGGTTCATGCTGCACCGGATACGGGAAGCCTGGTCCGGTGAACTTGAGAAAGCCTTTGAGGGATCGGTTGAAATTGACGAGTTGATGTTCGGCGGCAGGCGGGCGAACATGTCGAACGCGAAGCGGAAGGAGTTACGAGAGGCTTGAATGCGGCAGGGTCTGCAGGGCAAGACGATCGCGACCGGCGCGAAGAACCGGGAAACGGGCAAGGTCACGGCCAGGGTGATCCACTCCGTTGACGGGGAAACGCTTCTGGGTTTCATTGATCAGGTCTTGGAACCGGACGCGACGGTCTACACCGACGAGGCCAGAGGCTATAAGGGGGTGGACCGCGAGCACGAAAGCGTCAATCATGCTGTGTCAGAATACGTACGGGAGATGGCTCTCGTCAACGGAATCGAATCGTTCTGGTCAATGCTCAAGCGCGGGTATCATGGCGTGTACCATCATCACATCAGCCCAAAGCACCTTGAGCGGTATATCTGTGAATACGCTGGCCGCCACAATCTCCGGGAGGCCGACACTCTAGATCAGATGTGGGAAGTCGTGGCGCGGCTGGTCGGCAAGCGGGTACTATACAAAGAACTGACAGAGGGGTGACTCAGGGGTTCTTTGCCACTTCAAGGAAGGCCACTGGAACTTCAAACTTCTGAGGGCCTTTTTCCAGATCGTTAACCCACATGACCTAGGCCATCTGAATGTCTTCTCCTGAATCTTTATGGATTTTTGTGACTGCGACGACGGTTGAATTACAAAGGCTACCTCCCTTGAAATTGACCTTATCGCCAACACTGACTTTTTGTTCAGACATCTTGAGCATCTTCTTTTTACACTTCTTCGGCACCGTCTCTCTTCTCATACGGTAAATGTCAAGCGTTAAGATCAATCACGACTAAATTCATCTTGTACTAAGAAAAATAGATAATGACAACTTCGGAAAATCCTTTACAATTAGGGGCAATAAGTCACTTGACTCTGCCCAGACTTTCGGCGATTAATCCAAAATCCAACATTAAATCGTGAAAGGAACAGGCAATGAACACACTTACCCCCCCCCCCCTTGGATTTCGGGGATCGGCTATGAGGCGGCTGGCGATGTTCGCGGCCGCCGCGCTGGTGGCAGGAATGGCGGCCCTCCCCGCCGCCGCTGAGAACACGGGGTTCAACTTCGATGAGTGGTTCAATAACAACGTTATAAATAAGCCTGACGACATCCCGGAAATATTCATCAGATACGCTCTCTCAGCCGGAAGAACTTGGGTATATTGTGAGACCAGGGCATCTTACGTGGACGTGCCGTGGTGCAATGGAGGTTCGGTTCCTTTATTCGCTGTCGAAATCGCACTCCCAAGCAAAGGACCGCGATCACGCGCAAAAACGGATCTGGAGATCGGGATTGAGTGGGCGACCGCCACCGGCCAGACCGGATCCGGGCGGACGGGCGGCGATGGCCGCGTCATCATTCCGGCCGGTGAATTTTCTTCACCAAACTTCGCCATCCAGATCCCCGACGACAGCATCGCCCACTCCTGCAACAAGCTGATCATCAATCTACGATCCCTGACGCCCGACCGATACAAGATCGCGCCCTTCAATGTGGGAATCGATGCGGGAGGGTCTCTTGTTCTCAATTACGTGGACGATGACGGCGCGAATCCGAACAACACAGCGTGTTAGCCCCATATCCTCTCACACCCGCGTCCTGCCCCTAGGCTAAATTAGCTCTCAACAAGCCTAAAAAAGTGGTTTATAAGAGCCCGAATGGTTCTTTTTCTCATTCGGAGTTCCCTCACCATGACCCCTCTTGCACCAATCCGCCAGACATTATTTTCGCCGGAAGGTCAACAGATCTGAGCCGAGATGCCAGCCCC